>NZ_JBHTTQ010000019.1:0-89593 GCF_042794475.1 Streptomyces sp. NPDC056527 | reverse complement strand
GGGCGGCCGGCGCTCACTCGGACTGCCGCAGTGCCTTGGTGAGCAGGATGCCGCCCACGATCAGGGCCACGCCCGGCCACCACACGTCGTCGAAGATCAGGACGGCGATCCCGATGGGGACGAGCAGCCCGGCGAGCGGGACGAACATCCCGGACAGGCTCGGCGGGTCCGGCCCCGGCAGGCCCGCCTCGCGCCGGGCGCGGGCCCGGGCGACGTCCGGGTACCAGGCGGTGAAGCGCAGGGCCACGATGATCGCGAGGATCTGGATGATCCACCCCGTCCAGATGTTGTCCGGATTGTGCAGCACCAGGTCGCCGTACCCGCCCGCGAGGGCGGCGACGAGGAACGCCAGGCCCCACACACCGGTGATGAGGTAGTTGGTCCGCAGGAAGGCGGGCGTGTGCCAGTACGCGGGATCGACCTGTTCCCGTGCGTACTGGAGCGTGAACGGCACACGGAACGCCATGGATCCGAAGGCGATCACGACGAGGGCGATGTTGGAGACCTCCCCGGCGTAGGTCTCCAGCCAGCGGAGGGTGCCTTCGCTCGCGAACGCTCCGACGACCGCGAGCGCGGCGAAGAAGACCATGTCGGCGAGCTCCAGGAGCTTCCAGGAGCTGCCCCGGTTGATCATCCGCCCGGCCGCGACCAGCACGATCGTCGCCGCGAGGGCGAGGGCGACCGCGATCTCGAACCTGCCGGGTCCGACCAGCAGGGAGAAGATGATCCACGGCGCCATGCCGACGACCGGGTTCTCGAGGAGTCCGGCAATCGCACCGCGGCCGACCGTGGCCGGTGCGTCGGTCTTCACCTCTCCAGATTGCCCGCCGTCGCTCCGGCGGGCAATCTGGAGGAGGTGGCCCGCCGGAGCCCGCTCCTACCCCTGGCGCAGGCTCATGACCAGGTCCCGCGGCAGACCGTGGGTGTCGTGCAGGTAGTGGAAGTCCTCCTCTCCGAGCGAGCCTTGGAAGCGGGGACGGGTCAGCACCTGCCGGCCGCGATCGAGGAGCCGCCCGAACCGCCGTTGCTCGTCGAGCAGTACGCGACGGACGTCGCAGGGGTCCATCCGCTGCCGGAAGTGGTCGAGGGTGTGCTCGATCAGCTCGACCGGCAGCTCTTCGAGGCTTCGTGACGGATCGTCCCGCCACAGCACGGTGAGCACCCTGCGCACCAGGCGGCGCAGCACGTAGCCCCGTCCGGTGTTGCTCGGGCGCACACCGTCGCCGAGGATCACCACGGCGGAGCGCAGGTGGTCGTACACCAGGCGCAGCGAGGACTCCTCCCGTGGCCACGTCGGGGGCACGAGGCGGCGCCAGGGGTCGAAGACGTCGCCGTCGTACACGGACGATCTGCCCTGCAGCAGCGAGGCCAGCCGCTCCAGGCCGAGCCCCGTGTCGATGTTGCGCTGCGGCAACGGCACGAGGGAGCCGTCGTCGAGGCGCCGGTGACGCATCATCACGTGGTTCCACACCTCGACCCAGCGGTCGTCCTGGGTGGGCGTCGACCGGGGTGGGGTGTCGCCGCTCCACAGGAAGATCTCCGAGTCGGGGCCGCAGGGGCCGGTCGGCCCGTTGGACCACCAGTTGTCCTCCACGGTGAGCTCCACGGGGACGCCTCGGCTCTGCCAGAACTCCAGGGAGGCGGTGTCGGGGCCGCTCCGGTCGTCTCCGCCGTGGACCGTGGCATGCAGGAGACCCGGGTCGACGCCGAGCCCCTCGGTGAGCAGCCCGTATCCCCAATCGAGACTCTCCGGGCCCTCGTAGTCGCCGAGCGACCACGTGCCGAGCATCTCGAAGACGGTCAGATGGGTGTCGTCGCCGACCTCCTCCAGATCCGTCGTGCGCAGACAGCGCTGTACGTTGACCAGCCGCCCGCCCAGCGGATGGGGACGCCCTTCCAGGTACGGGGTGAGCGGATGCATACCCGAGGTGGTGAACAGCACGGGGTCACCGGGTGGTGGCAGGAGCGTCGAGCCGTCGACGCGACGATGGCCGCGCTCCTCGAAGTACTCGACGAAGGTACGGACGATGTGTTCGGTCTTCATGGGATGACTCCTTCGCGTGACTGCAAGGGAGGCACCGGAGAACGGGACCGGTTCGGTCGTCGGACCGGGGCTGGGACGCCACAGGAGAACACCGGCGGGCCGTTTCCGGTCGCCGGTGGGAAGTGGAGAAGGTCAGGCGGCGGCAACCGGCGAGCTGGTCGCTCGCGCGGTCGCGGTGGTGCTTCGGCCGATGACGTTCATGCGATCGATCATAACGGGGCGCGCTGTCGCGCACGCGGATTTATCGGTGGGCGAGCGACAGCTGCGCCGCACGGGCCTGTACGGGTGAACTGATTCGCGAGCTCTGTCGACCGGAGCACGGTCGGCCGAAGACAGGGAGGGAGCCGTACACCGACCACGGAGGCATCATGGGCCACGTCACCGCCGACACCACTCCCGAGTACCTCAAGCGAACGGCACCTCCGGTCCGTGAGCGCCTGGCCGCCGCCACGCAGCTGGAGGACTTCCTGGCCGGTGCAGGCGTGCTCACCCTGGAGCAGCGGATGCTCCTCGTCGACCAGGCCCTGGTGCTGATCGAGCAGAACTACGTACATCTGCCGCTGAAGATGGCGATGCACGCGGTCAACCCCGTACAGCGGCTGCGTCTCATCCGTCGGCAGCTGGAGCAGCAGACGGCCGACACGATGCCGCCGGAGTGGGTCTTCCACGCGGAGATGGCCACGGTCTTCCACTCGGTCCGTGACCTGCACACCAACTACCAGCTGCCCGCGCCGTTCGCCAACAGGATCGCCTTCCTCCCCTTCCGGGTCGAGGAGTGCGCCGAGGGTTCGAAGCCGCGCTTCCTGGTCACCCGCATCACCCAGGGCTTCTCCGCCCCGGGCTTCGCACCGGGCGTCGAGATCACCCACTGGAGCGGGATCCCCATCGAGCAGGCCGTCGAGCTCAACGCCGCCCGGTTCGCCGGGAGCAACGCGGCGGCGCGGCGCAGCCGAGGGGTGCAGTCGCTGACGGTCCGCTCGCTCTCGGCGCATCTGCCTCCGTTCGAGGAGTGGGTGACCGTCAGCTACAAGGGCTCCGACGGTACGGCGCGCGAACTGCGCGAGAACTGGCAGATCGTGGAGAACCTCCCGCCGATGGCCGGTCCGACCGGTGAGGCCGCGCTGGTCATGGGCGTGGACCACGAGGCCGACGAGATCAACCGGGCCAACCTCATGCTCTTCGCCCCGCACGTCATCGAGCAGCAGCGGGCCGTGGACTCCGGCGAGTCCCCCGCCGCCGCGGCGGGCGAGATCGTGAGCATGATGCCGAAGGTCTTCACGGCCCGTACCGTCGAGACGCCGTCGGGCACCTTCGGTCACATCCGCATCCACACCTTCAGCGTCGACAATGCCGGCACCTTCGTCGGGGAGTTCGTCAGGCTCCTCGGTCTGCTGCCCCAGAACGGTCTGATCGTCGACGTACGCGACAACGGCGGCGGCCTGATCTGGGCGTCGGAGCTCACCCTGCAGACGCTGGCACCTCGGCGGATCACGCCGGAGCCGTTCCAGTTCATCAACACGCCTCTCAATCTGCGCATGTGCCGCAGCAGCCCGAGCCTCAGCCCCTGGGTGAAGTCGATGGAGCAGGCGATCGAGATCGGGGCCGCCTTCTCCGCGGCCCTGCCCCTCACGCCGGAGTCCCTCGCCAACGACATCGGGCAGCAGTACTTCGGGCCGGTCGTCCTCATCACCAACGCCCGCTGCTACTCCGCCACCGACATGTTCGCCGCCGGCTTCCAGGACCACCGGATCGGCACCGTGCTCGGCACCGACGACAACACCGGGGCGGGCGGCGCGAACGTCTGGGCGCAGGGCGACATCATCACGTTCTTCCCGATCACCTCGTCGCCGTACCGGCCCCTGCCCGAGGGAGCGGGGATGCGCGTGGCGATCCGTCGGTCCCTGCGGGTCGGCGACCGGGCCGGCACGCCCCTGGAGGACCTGGGCGTCGTACCGGACGTCCGCCACCGGATGACCCGCCGAGACCTCCTGGAGGGCAACGCCGACCTCATGGCGCGCGCCGGGGAACTCCTCAGGGCACAGCCCGTACGGGAGTTGACCATCACCGACGCCACCCGTGCCGACGGCTCGCTGCGTCTGCTGCTCAGGACGGCCAACGTCGACCGGGTGGACGTCTTCCTCGACCAGCGTCCCCGCACCTCCGTGGACATCCCCGACGGCCAGGCCGAGGTGAACGTACCGGGAGCCACGGCGGCGCGGACGGTACGCGTGGACGGCTTCGCCGACGGCGAGCTCGTGGCCAGCCGCACCGAGCGGCTGTAGGACGCGACGGGGTCCGGGCGGGAGCCGAGGGCGGCAGGGGCCGGGAGCGTTCCTCGTCGGCGCCGCTTCCCCCGGACGCACCGAGCGGCTGTAGGACGCGACGGGGTCCGGGCGGGAGCCGAGGGCGGCAGGGGCCGGGAGCGTTCCTCGCCGGCGCCGCTTCCCCCGGACGCACCGCCCGCCTCGTGCGTCGGCGCGATGGGGGTTAGCGTCTCCTTACGGGGCGGGATGATCACCGTCACCCGTAAGGGGATCGCCGATGACGAACGAAGCCCCATCCCCGGCCGGGCCAGGGGACGACGCCGGAGTCGAAGGCGAAGTCGACGTCGTCGTGGTCGGCTCGGGCTTCGGCGGCTCCGTCGCCGCGTACCGGCTCGCCGACGCCGGTCTGTCCGTCGTCGTCCTGGAACGCGGCAAACCGTACCCGCCCGGCAGCTTTCCCCGTACGCCCGCCGGCATGGCCCGCAACTTCTGGGATCCCAGCGAGGGCCTGCACGGGCTGTTCGACATCTGGTCGTTCCGCGGACTGGAGGGGGTCGTCTCCAGCGGCCTCGGCGGCGGATCGCTGATCTACGCCAACGTCCTGCTGCGCAAGGACGAGAAGTGGTTCGTCCATGAGTCGCCGCTGCCCGGCGGAGGGTACGAGAACTGGCCGATCAGCCGCCGCGACCTCGATCCGCACTACGCCGACGTCGAGAAGATGCTCGGCGCCACTCCGTACCCCTACCAGGACACCCCGAAGACCGTCGCGATGCGGGAGGCGGCGGAGCTGCTGGACCTTCGGGTGTCCCGGCCGCCGCTGGCCGTCTCGTTCGCCTCCGGGCCCGACGAGCCGCCCGTCCCGGGCGCTCCGCTCCCCGAGCCGGAGTACGGCAACATCCACGGCCTGCCGCGGGAGACCTGCCGGCTGACCGGTGAATGCGACGTCGGCTGCAACCTGGGGGCCAAGAACACCCTCGACCACACCTATCTGTCGGCCGCGCGCCACCGCGGCGCGGACATCCGTACCCGCTGCGAGGTACGCGGTCTCACGCCCCGGCCCGGTGGCGGCTACGAAGTCGGCTACGTCGTCCACGATCCGGCCCGCGAGGGCCATCGCACCCCCACCGGCCGGCTGCCGCTGCACCGGATCCACTGCAAGCGGCTGGTCCTGGCCGCAGGCGCGTTCGGATCGACGTTCCTGCTCCTGCGCAACCGCTCCGCGCTGCGGGGCATCAGCCCGGCCCTCGGCAACCGGTTCAGCGGCAACGGCGACCTGCTCGGTCTCGTCCTCAAGGCGACCCGCGGCTCCGCGGGAAGCGGGCCGCGGAAGCTGGCGAGCAGCACGGGACCTGTGATCACCAGCGCCATCCGCGTCGGCGACGAACTCGACGAGGACGGCTCCACAGGACGCGGCTTCTACGTCGAGGACGCCGGCTACCCGGCCTTCGTGGACTGGCTCGCCGAAGTGTCGCAGGTGCCCGGCAGCCTCCGCCGTACGGCGGGGTTCGGCCTCCACCGGCTGCGGTCCCGGCTCGGTCTCACCCCGCAGAGCAACATCAGCAGCCGGCTCGCCGGCCTCCTCGGACCGGGAGTCTTCTCCGACTCGGCGCTGCCGCTCCTCGGCATGGGACGGGACCTCCCGGACGGCCGCATGAGCCTGCGTCGGGGCTACCTCGACATCGACTGGACCACGCTCACCTCGCGCCGCTACTTCGAACGCGTGCGGCGGACCATGGCCGATGTCGCCGGGGCGCTCGGCGGCGAGTTCCTCGACAACCCGCTGTGGTGGACCCGGCGGGTGATCACCGTGCACCCGCTCGGCGGCGCGCCGATGGGCCGTCACCCGGCGGAAGGCGTCTGCGACTCGTACGGCGAGATCTTCGGCCATCCGGGTCTCTACGTGCTCGACGGCGCCGCGCTGCCCGGACCCGTCGGGGCGAACCCGTCGCTCACCATCGCCGCCTTCGCCGACCGCGCCTGCCACCGCATCCTCGAACAGCGCCTCGCACCGCGGGCCGCGGCGGCGGCCGCGCCGGGAGCCGCGACGACGGACGGCGAACGGCCCACCAGCCTGTCCTTCACCGAGGAGATGAAGGGGCACATCGCGCTCGACGTCGCCGACCCGCACGAGGGTCAGGCGCTCGGCCGCGCGCGGAACCAGCGGCTGATGTTCCGTCTCACGATCACCGCCGACGACGTCGACCGGTTCGTCTCGGACCCCCTGCACCAGGCCGGAGCGACCGGGCACGTCGAGTGCGACGTGCTCGGCGGCCGACTGCCCGTCGAGGCCGGCTGGTTCAACCTGTTCACCCGCGACGACGACCCGAGCCGGCGCAGGATGCTGTACCGCCTGCACCTGCGCGACCCGGGCGGGAACCCGCTCACGCTCGTCGGGCACAAGGAGGTGCACGACGACCCCGGATTCGACATCTGGAGCGACACCTCGACGCTGTACGTCCGTATGCTCGCCGGACACGTGCCGCCCGACGGTGACGACGAAGCCCCCCTGCTCGGCGCGGGCATCATCGTCATCCTCGCCGGGGACTTCGCCCAGCAGCTGACGACGTTCCGCGCCTCGGGACCGCATCCCGCGCGGGCGCTGCAGAGCTTCGGCCGCCTCTTCCTGGGCGAGCTGTGGGATGTCTACGGCTCCCATTTCACGCCGGCCGGGGAGCGCGCGTGAAGGTACGCGAACTGCGGGAACACGCGAAGGAACTCGACTTCACGCCCCAGGAACAGGTGCGGTGGCTGGCGCCCAGGCAACTGGCCCGCACGGCGGTCAAGGCCGTGCTGGCGGCCGTGTTCGCCGGCTACTCGGACAAGCGGGAGGTCCAGGAGGTACTCGACGCGGACCTCCTGGAGGCCCCGCTCGGGAAGCCCGACGCGCGGGAGATCTGGATCGACTACGTGGCCGACATCGGCGACGGCTTCGACGCGACGAGCTCGGTGGCGTGGACGCTCGCCGAGAAGGAACTCCTCGTCCCGCGGGCCACCGAGGAGTCGGGCGCCCCCCAGGCCGAGGACGACCTGCGGCTGAGCCGTGGCTCCCTGCTCGTCCTCGGCGGCGACGAGGTGTATCCGGCGGCCTCGGCGACGGCGTACGAGGACCGTATGAAGGGTCCGTACCGCGCCGCCCTGCCCCAGGCGGCCGACCGGCCCCTGATGGTCGCGCTGCCGGGGAACCACGACTGGTACGACGGTCTCACCGCCTTCCTGCGCATGTTCACGCAGCAGAGGTCGATCGGCGGCTGGCGGACCCGGCAGACCCGCAGCTACTTCTGCGTCCGCCTGCCCGAACGCTGGTGGCTCGTGGGCCTGGACAGCCAGCTGGGTTCGTACTTCGACGACCCCCAGCTGCGCTACTTCGAGAAGAACCTGTCGGCGAACCTGGAACCCGGCGACGGTGTGATCGTCTGCTCCGCCGAACCGACCTGGCTGGAGAGCGTGGAGACGAACGCCGACGCCTTCAACGCGCTGCACTGGTTCGACCGCAACGTCATCCGCACCCGGAGCGTGCCCGGCTCCAAGAGGCGCGTACCGACGCACGCGTCGGTACGGCTGTGGCTGACCGGCGACCACCACCACTACGCCCGGTACGCCGAACGCCTCCCCGGTGACCCGCCCGGCGCCGGAGTCCCGGCACCGGACCCGCGGCGGCGCCAGATGGTGACCTGCGGGATGGGCGGCGCGTATCTGGCGGCGACCCACCGGCTGCCCCCGGTGCTGCCGTTGCCGCCCCGCGGCGCGCGGCTGCGCGACAAGGACGACCCGCCGGTGGAGTTCGCGCGGATGGGGAAGACGTACCCGGACGCCGAGGAGTCCCGTCGGCTCGCCCGTGGCATCGCCGTGCCGTGGTCGGGGCGCTGGCTGCCGTGGCGCAACCTCGGCTTCGCCAAGCTGGCCGCAGGCCTGCACGCCGGTCTCTTTCTTCTGCTCTGCTTCCTGTTCGCCCTCGCGGAGGGCGTACTGCGACCCGTCGACGCGGTGCGCCGGGCCGGTTTCGACGACTTCCGGGGCTTCGGCGCGGTGTGTCTGGGCGTGGCCGCGGCGCTGCTCGTGCTCGGGTTCCTCGGCCGGCTTCTCCGCCGACGGAGGCCGGCCCCGCCGTCCGGCCCGGCGGTCGCGTCGCTGTCCCAGGCTCTGGTCGCGCTCGCCGCGCTGGCCGTCACCGTGGCGATTCCGTTCCCGGCCTCCTGGGACGGATGGCTGGTGCTCTTCCTGTGCCTGGCCGTCGCGGCCGTCCTGGGCGCGGTCGTCGGCTCGGGCGTCTTCGCCCTGTGGGTGCTGTCCGCGAAGGGCGGCCAGGTCGCGGAGTGGCAGATGTCCGGCCAGTCCATCGAGGACCACAAGGGCTTCCTCCGCCTGCGCATCGCGCCGGGCGGCGACCTCACCCTCTATCCGCTGGTGCTGGAGACGATCTGCCGCGACTGGGAGCTTCGCGACGAGCCGTCGGGCGGGAAGCGGCCCGTGCCCACCGGGAAGCCGGCGGTGCGGCTGATCGAGGATCCCGTCGTGATCTCCCGGGGAGTGTGAACGCCATGACCGGCACACCCGAGGCGCCGTTCCGGCCGACGACCCGCCGTGACCACGTCACCGAGGTGCGGCCGCTGACCGCGCTCGACGGGCGTCCCCTGACGCTGGTGCACGTGCGGGGCGGCCGCCCGCCCACCCGCGGTCCGGTCCTCGTCGTACACGGGGCCGGAGTGCGGGCCGAGTTGTTCCGGCCGCCCTTGCGGCGCACCTTCGTCGACGCCCTGCTCGACGACGGCTGGGACGTCTGGCTGCTGAACTGGCGCGCGTCGATCGACCTCGATCCGGTGCCCTGGACGCTGGACCAGGCGGCGGCGTACGACCATCCCGCGGCGGTGGCGCACGTGCTGAAGGCGACGGGCAGGGACCGGCTCAAGGCCGTCGTGCACTGCCAGGGGTCGACGTCGTTCATGATGGCCCTGTCGGCCGGGCTGCTCCCCGAGGTGGAGACGGTGGTCAGCAACGCGGTGTCACTGCATCCGGTCGTCCCCGGCTTCTCGACGTTCAAGATCGCCCGGCTCGCGCCGCTCATCGGCCGTGTGATGCCCTCCATCTCACCGGCCTGGGGGGACCGTCCGGCGGGCCCGCTGTCACGGCTGATGGTGTGGTTCGTGCGCGCGACGCACCCCGAGTGCCGGAACTCGGTCTGCCGCATGGTCAGCTTCACGTACGGCAGCGGGTGGCCGGCCCTCTGGTCCCACGCGAACCTCGACGAGACGACGCACGACTGGATCCGCGGCGAGTTCGCCGACGTCCCGATGACGTTCTTCGCCCAGATGAACCGGTGCATCCGCGCCGGGCAGCTGGTGTCGACGGAGGGCATCGAGGGACTCCCCCGGTCCTTCGCCGACCGGGCGCCGCGGACCGACGCCCGGATCGTGCTCCTCGCGGGCGAGGACAACCGGTGCTTCCTGGCCGAGAGCCAGCAGCGCACCTACGACTTCCTGAACAGGCACCGGCCCGGCCGCGACAGCCTGCACATGCTTCCCGGCTACGGCCACCTCGACGTGTTCCTGGGCCGCCGTGCCGCGGCCGACACCTTCCCTCTGATCCTTGAGGAGCTCGCCCGATGAATCGGATCCTGCACCTTGCCCGGCTGGGGTTGTCGGCGGTGCCGACACCGGTGCCGCGCCGGCAGCGCCGGCTCGCCGGACGCCATGCCCTGGTCGACGGCATCCCCTTCGAACTGCCCGTCGACTCGATCGACACACCCGCCCTGATGGCCGGGTTCACCATCGACCGCGCGGCGGCCGCCCGGATGCTGCCGGGCGACGAGCTGCACCCCGTGGCGCTGCCCGGCGGCAGGGGCCTGCTCCTCATCACGGTCGTCAACTATCTGCGTACGGACATCGGCCGGTACATCGAGTACTCGATCGCGATCGCCTGCACGCACGGGGCGCGGCCGGCTCCGCCGCTGCTGCCGGGGCTGTTGCGCGGCACGTTCGGCACCGGGCAGTACGTCGTGGACCTGCCGGTGAGCAGCGAGATCTCGGTCAAGGGCGGCAAGGGGATCTGGGGGATGCCGAAGCACCAGGCCCATCTGGACTTCAAGGTCGGCGACTCGGCGGTGTCGAGCCAGTACGAGGTCGACGGACGGCTCGGGATGTACATCGAGATCGAACGCCCGCCCGCGACCGCGCTGCCGCTGAAGGTGGGGGCGGTGAACTACTGCGCGTTCCGCGGGATGCTGATGAAGTCGTTCGTCTACCTCGACGGCAAGGCCGACATCGCGTTCGGCAGGCGGGCCCGCGCACGTCTCGTCGTGGGCGACGCGCCGCAGGTCGCGGGGTTGCACGGGCTCGGGATCGCCGAGAATCCGCTGTTCACCGTCTATCTGACGTCGGCCCAGGGCGTGCTCGACGACCACTTCGAGTGCTGGTTCCTCACGAGCGAGGACCCGGGGCGGACGTACGGGGAGCCGCTGGAGAGCGTCGTGGGGCTCGGCCTGTCGGAGGAGTGGCCCGCTCCTCCGCGTATCGACGTGGGAGCGGACTCGTGAAGGAGATCCTGCTGCTGATCAACGCGGTGTACTTCCTGTTCGGCGCGACGATGTACATGGGCACCATGTGGGTGCTCCGGTTCTTCCTCTATCCGACGTGGCGCACCCTGACCCCGGAGAACGTCGACGACCACTTCGGTGTGCCGACGACGGAGGCGACCAAGTTCTTCACCGTCGTCGTTCCCCTGATGTTCGTCTCCGGGATCGTGCTGGTGTGGAGCGAGTGGGGCGAGTGGTACGTCGCCCTGTCGGCGGTCTGCCTGGCCGGCATCCTCCTGCTCACCTGGGTGGGCCAGCGGCTGATCATCCCGGTCAACAAGAAGATCCGGGCCGGGGACTTCGACGGCCCGGCCGGGCTGACGCCGCTGCTGGTGCGCTGGATGAAGCTCAACGACATCCGCTTCGTCGGCGCGACGATCACCTGGGCGGCGATCGTCTGGTACATCGTCGCCAAGGGCGATCTGCTGGGAGCGCTCGAGTGAGTGTGCTGCCGGACCGTGTCACGCGCGACCCGCTGCGCCTCGTGCTCGTGCTCATCGGCGCGGTGACGGTCCTGACCGGCGCATGCCAGCTGTTCGCCCCGGGGTTCGTGCTGAACCAGTTGTCGGCGGACTCGACGGGGATCAGCAGGCATCTGTTCGCGACCGTCGGCATGTTCATGGTCGTCGTGGGCGGGCTCTTGGTCCAGGGGCTGTTGACCCCGGCCCCGCCTCCGTACCTGCTGTTCTGGGCGGGGCTGCAGAAGTTCGGCGCGTTCGTGCTGGTGGGCATCGGTGTCCTTCGGGACCTGTTCGCGGCGCTCGCCCTGCTCGTCGCCTTCTTCGACCTGGCGACCGCCCTGCTCTGCTGGCTGATGGCACGCCGACTGGCGTCCCGGGCCGGGGACCTGCACACCGCGGGGGCCGCGAGATGAGGCGGTCCCTGGTGCTCGCGGGCGGTGGGATGCGTGTGGCATGGCAGACCGGCGTGGTGCGGGCGCTGCGGGAGCACGGCGTCACCTTCGACCATGTCGACGGGACCTCGGGCGGCATCATGACCGCCGGGATGCTGCTGTCGGGACAGGATCCGGCCGAGATGGGCCGCCGTTGGTCCGCCCTCCGCGTAAGGGACTTCAGCTCGCTCCTGCCGCTCAGCGACTATCTCAAGGGGCCCTGGGCGCTGCGCGCACTCGGCGACGCCGACGGGGTGGTCCGCAAGGTCCTGCCCGCGCTCGGCGTCGATGTCGACGCGGTCCGGTCGTCGGCGGTGGCGGGGACCTTCAACGTGGCCGACTTCGCCACGAAGACGTGCGTGGCGGTGCCGCACACGGACATCGACCTGGAGTTGATGGCGGCGGGCATGTCGCTGCCGCTGTTCATCCCGCCGCTGCGCCGGGGAGCGCGCGTCTGGACCGACGCGGTGTGGATCAAGGACGCCAACGTGGCCGAGGCACTCCGCCGCGGCGCCGACGAGGTGTGGCTGGTGTGGTGCATCGGGAATTCCTCGTACTGGGGCGACGGTCCCCTGGAGCAGTACGTGCACATGATCGAGCTGAGCGCCAACGGGGCGCTGTTCGCCGAACTGGAGGCCGCCGCGGGGACGGGCCGGCCGTTCGCCCTGCATGTGATCAAGCCGGGACATCCGCTGCCGCTCGACTCGGAGTTCCTGGCCGGCCGGATCTCCGCCGACACCCTGGTGGCGATGGGCTACCGGGACGCCTGGGAGTACCTCGCTTCCGCCGAACCGTCGGGGGTACGGAAGGACTCCACGTGCACGGTGATGCGGGACCCGCCCCGTGGGGTGCGCTTCCGGGAGCGGATGCGCGGTGAGGCGGGCGGCGCCGAACTCGTCCTCGACGTCACCGTCGAGCTGCCGCTGCCCGCCGACGGATCGCCCTCGCCCGGTGCGCGCCTGGTGGGACATGTCGACCACGAGCCGTGGGGCGGTCGGGTGCTGCTGGCCGACGGCAGGGTCGAGGCCGACGGCGCCGGGGTCGAGTACGTGGCACGGGCGCGGCTGGACGGCGCCTGGCAGGAGGTCCGCGCCCGGCGCGACCTGGCGGACGACGCGGGCCTGGACCTGTGGTCCGACGCCCGCCGCGTGGCCTTCCGGGCCGGCGACGGGTACGCGACGGAGCTCGAACTGGGCCTGCGCGACGCGGCCCGGGCGCTGGCGTCGGTGGAGCCGTACGGCGCGCACGGCTTCCGCGACCGCGCCGAGGCCTTGGCCGAGCTGGCCCGGGTCGGCCTGCGCCGCGCCCTGACGCGGCCCTGAGGACGGGCCCAGCTACTGCCAGTCGTCCCAGGGCGGCTCCTCCGTCTCCTCGTCCGGGTCAGGAGGCAGCTCGTCGTCGAACAAGGGTCCCGAGGACTTCGACGCGGGCGCCGTCGGCGCCGGGGCGTCGGGTGCCGGTTCGGGAGCGCCGTTCCCGCCCAGGGCGTCGAGCACGCCTTCGCCGTACTTGGTGAGCTTGGCCTCGCCGACGCCGCCGATCGTGCCCAGCTCGGCGATGGTGGCGGGGAGGCGGGTCGCGATCTCCCGCAGCGTCGCGTCGTGGAAGACGACGTACGCGGGTACGCCCTGTTCCTTCGCCGTCGCGGCCCGCCAGGCGCGGAGGGCCTCGAAGACCGGCACGGCCGCGGCCGGCAGGTCGACCGGCACGCGCGCGCCCTTGCCCGATCGCGCTTCCTTGCGGGCCTGGGCGGGGACCGCCTTCTCCTTGCGCATCTGGACGGTGCGGCGGCCTCCCAGCACCTCGCCGCTCTCCTCCGTCAGCACCAGCGTTCCGTACTCGCCCTCCACCGCCAGCAGCCGCAGCGCGAGCAGCTGGCGCACGACCCCGCGCCACTCCGCGGTGCCCAGTTCGGCTCCGACGCCGAAGACCGAGAGGGCGTCGTGGTCGAACTGGATGACCTTGGCCGTCTTCTTGCCCTGCAGGATGTCGATGATCTGGCCGGCGCCGAACTTCTGGCGTCGTTCCTTCGCCAGCCGCCACACCGTGGACAGCAGCTTCTGCGCCGCGACCGTCCCGTCCCAGGACTCGCCCGGGGTCAGACAGGTGTCGCAGTTGCCGCACGGTTCGCCCCGCTGGCCGAAGTAGGCCAGCAGCCGCACACGACGGCACTCGACCGTCTCGCACAGCGCGAGCATGGCGTCCAGGTGCATGGCCAGCCCGCGGCGGTGCGCCTCGTCGCCCTCGGAGCCGTCGATGAGCTTGCGCTGCTGGACGACGTCCTGCAGGCCGTACGCCAGCCACGCCGTGGCCGGCTCTCCGTCACGGCCGGCGCGGCCGGTCTCCTGGTAGTAGCCCTCGACCGACTTCGGCAGGTCGACGTGGGCCACGAAGCGGACGTCCGGCTTGTCGATGCCCATGCCGAAGGCGATCGTGGCCACCACCACGACCCCGTCCTCGCGCAGGAAGCGGGACTGGTTCGCCGCACGCGCACGGGCGTCCATGCCCGCGTGGTACGGCACGGCGTCGACGCCGTGCTCGACCAGGAACGCGGCGGTCTTCTCCACCGAGGCCCGGGAGAGGCAGTAGACGACTCCGGCGTCCCCCGCATGCTCGGTACGGATCAGTTCGAGCAGCTGCTTGGTCGGGTTGTTCTTCGGAACGATGCGGTACTGGATGTTCGGGCGGTCGAAGCTGGCGACGAAGTGCCGGGCGTCCTCCAGCCCCAGCCGCGTCGCGATCTCGGTGTGGGTGGCCTCGGTGGCGGTCGCAGTCAGTGCGATCCGGGGCACCTTCGGCCAGCGCTCGTGCAGCATGGACAGCGCGAGGTAGTCGGGCCGGAAGTCGTGACCCCACTGGGCGACGCAGTGCGCCTCGTCGATCGCGAAGAGCGAGACCGTGCCGCGGTCGAGGAGCCTCTGGGTGCCCTCGGTACGCAGTCGCTCGGGTGCCAGGTAGAGCAGGTCCAGCTCGTCGGCGAGGAATGCCTGCTCGACGGCCTGCCGCTCGTACGGGTCCTGCGTCGAGTTCAGGAATCCGGCCCGCACCCCGAGGGCTTTCAGCGCGTCCACCTGGTCCTGCATCAGCGCGATCAGGGGCGAGATCACGACGCCCGTGCCGGCTCTGACGAGCGCCGGGATCTGATAGCAGAGCGACTTGCCGCCGCCGGTCGGCATCAGGACGAGGGCGTCGCCGCCACCGACGACCTGCTCGACGATCTCCTGCTGTTCGCCCCGGAAGGAGCTGTATCCGAACACGCGGTGGAGCACCTGAGTCGCGTCGGAGGTCTCGGGGGAAGCATCAGAGAGGGCCATTCCTGAAGCCTAGCCGCGTCCACCGACACCCCCGGCCCCACCGGGCGAACCTGGGGACGAGAGGCCCTGGCGCCCGGACCCCCGGGAGAGCTTGTAGAATGTTCAACTGTGGCCCGGTGCCGGGACTCCCCCGTGCCCGGCACCGGGCCTTCTCACGTCCTGATCAGCCCGCGAAGCGGGCCATCCAGGCCTCCACCTCGTCCGCGGACCGCGGCAGGTCCGCCGACAGGTTCTCGTGGCCCCCGTCGGTGACGACCAGGTCGTCCTCGATCCTGACGCCGATCCCGCGCCATTCCTCGGGCACGGTGAGATCGTCCGGCTGGAAGTACAGCCCGGGCTCGACGGTCAGCACCATGCCCGGCTCGAGGACCCCGTCGACATAGTCGTCGTTCCGGGCCTGCGCGCAGTCGTGGACGTCCAGGCCGAGCATGTGACCGGTGCCGGCCATCGTGAAACGGCGCTGGAGGCCGAGTTCGTACGCGCGGTCGGCGGGGCCCTCGATGAACCCCCAGTCGACCAGCCGCGCCGCCAGATGACGCTGGGCCTCCTCGTGGAAGTCCCGGTACCGGGCGCCCGGCTTCACCGCGGCCATGCCCGCCTCCTGAGCCTCGTACACCGCGTCGTAGACCTTGCGCTGCACGGGAGTGAAGGTGCCGCTGATCGGGAGGGTGCGCGTGACGTCGGCGGTGTAGAGGGTGCGCGTCTCCACCCCGGCGTCGAACAGGAGCAGCTCCCCCGGGCGCACCGGACCGTCGTTGTCCGTCCAGTGCATGATCGTGGCGTGCTCGCCGGCGGCACAGATCGAGCCGTAGCCGACGGAGTTGCCTTCGAGGCGCGCCCGGCGGAAGAAGGTGCCCTCGATCCAGCGCTCGGACGACGCGACCGCCCGGGAGAGCTCCCCGATCGCGTCGGTGAATCCGCGCACGGTGGAGTCCACGGCCTTGCGCATCTCGGCCAGCTCCCACGCGTCCTTGACCAGCCGGAGATCGCCGAGCGCCTCCGCCAGCTCCTCGTCGCGCTCCGCGTCGGTGGTGACGGCGGCCTCCAGGGAGGGATCGACGCCGCGGACGATGCGGGTGGGCACGCCCGTGGTGGCGGCCAGGTCGACGGCCGCGGTGCGGACGTCGCGGCAGGACAGGCCGAGCACGCGCTCGGCCTCGGCCAGGGACCGGCGGCGGCCCATCCACAGCTCCGCCGTAGGGCCGGTCCAGAACTCGTCGTCGTTCCTGCTGTCCCGCGGCAGCTGGTAGCAGTAGGCGTCGTGGCCGCCGTCCGCGCGGGGTTCGAGGACGAGCGCGCCGTCCCGGGCCTGGTCGCCGGTCATGTGCACATAGCCGGAGTACGGGCGGAAGGGGTAGGTGTCGTCGTTCGAGCGGACCTTGAGATTCCCCGAGGGGATCACGAGGCGCTCGCCCGGGAAGCGCGCGGAGAGCGCGGCCCGGCGGCGAGCCGCGTACGGAGCCTGCTCGTCGAGCTGCAGATCGTGCCGCTCGGTGTCCGCCCAGCCCGTTCGCATCAGCGCGGAGAGTTCATCGGAGATCCCTGCGTACAGACCGTTCTTTCGGCCCTTGGCCACGGCGTGCCCCTTCTTCCCGGTGGGTTCCTCGCGGGCCGCCGATCCTCGGCGGCGCCTGGACAGTAGCCCGCACGGAGCCCGCCGGGGGCCGAGGAGTGCCACTGGCACTGATCGGCCACACGCGGGCCCGGGGTCCGTCGATAATGCGACGCATGACGAACGCGAAACTCGGCGAGGCGCTGCGGCTTCTGGGCATCGACGAGGCCGCGGGCCGGGTCTATCTGGCCTTGCTCGAACGAGCGCCCGCCCCGCTGAGCGCGATCGGGACCGCCACGCGCCTGGGCGACGCGGAGCTCGCCGCGGCCTACGGCGTGCTGGTCGAGGCAGGTCTGGCCAGTGCGGCGGCGGAGGGCGGGGACGTGGTGGCGCCGGTTCCGCCCGCCGCGGGCCTGGAGATCCTCGCCCGGCACCGGGCGGCCGAGCTGGAGGAGTCGCGGATCGCCGTCGGGGGCGCGTTCGAGTCCTTCAGGCGCCAGCGGCTCGCCGCGTACAACGACCACCTCGTCGAGGTCGTCACCGGGGACGCCGTCGGCCCGAGGATGCGCCAGGCGTGGGCCAGCGCCCGCGAGGAGATCCGCCAGTTCGAGTCACCGCCGTACTTCCCCCTGCCCGGCGCCACGGACGACGCGCTGGCCACGCTCGCCCGAGGCGTGCGGCAGCGCGTCGTGTACGCGCGGGAGTCGCTGGAGCACCCGGGTCATCTCAAGGAGGCCATCGAACCGTGCATCGAGGCCGGCGAGCAGGCCAGGGTGCTGCCCTCGCTGCCGGTCAAGCTCGTGATCATCGACGAGGCGTACGCGCTCGTGTCGCTGTCGATCAAGGAGGCCGACGTCCACAACACCATGCTGGTCGTGCAGCCGTGCGGGCTGCTTTCCGCCCTCATCGCGCTCTTCGAACAGTCCTGGCGGGACGCCCTGCCGTTCCACGGCGGCACGAGCCGCCCGGGCGGGCTGCCCCCGGCCGACCGCCGCCTGCTGTGGCTCCTCGCGGGCGGCGCGAGCGACGAGGCCATCGCACGCGAGCTGGGCATCAGCCGTCGCACGCTCTTCCGCCGCCTGCAGATCCTGATGGCCCGCCTGGGCGCCGCGAACCGATTCCAGATGGCCTTGCAGGCGCAGCGCCACGGCTGGCTGTGACCGAAGACGCCCCGGCGGGGTTCACCAGTTGGGGTCGAGGACGAGGGGGCTGTCGCCCCGGCACTCAGCGCGCTCCGAACACCTGCGTCCAGTAGGGGCCGCCGTCGGAGTGGATGCCGATGCCGATCTCCTTGAAGGAGCAGTTCAGGATGTTCGCCCGGTGGCCGGGGCTGTTCATCCAGGACTCCATCACCTGGGCCGGGGTGCTCTGGCCCATCGCGATGTTCTCGCCGTACGTCGACCAGCGGTATCCGGTGGCCGTGACGCGCTCGCCAGGTCCGTCGCCGTCCGGGTTGGTGTGGTCGAAGAAGTTCCGCGCGGCCATGTCGACGGAGTGCCCCTGCGCGGCCTCGTTCAGCAGGGAGTTCTCGGTCAGCGGACCGCAACCGGCCTTGGCGCGCTCCGAGTTGACGAGACCGACGACTTCGCCGGCGGTGGAGTCCGAGCCCGAACCACCCGTCGTCCGGGTCGACTTCGGCTTGGGTGCGGGTGTGGAGGTACGCGTGGGGGCCGGCTTCGTGGGACGGGGCGTGGCGGTCCGGCTCGCGGACGGCGAGGCGCTCTTGCTCGGGCTCGGCGAGGTGGACTTCGACGCGGTGGCCGAGGCGGAGGCGGTGGTCGTCGACGGCGAGGCGGACAGGGCGTCCGGAGCCCCCGCCTGCGTCGCGTCCACGGCGTCCAGGGCCTCGACGTCGTCCTGGGGGCCGGTGATCAGGGAGAAGGCCCCACCGGTGACGGCGACCACGGCGATGCCCGCGGCGACGACGGCACGGCGGCGGCCGCGCTTCCTCAGCTGCTCCTGCCTGCGGCGGTCGCCGCGGGTGCCCTGCGCCGCACGCGACCCGTTGGCCTTGTGCCGTCCACCCGTCCCGGCGGGCCGGTGCGCTCCCTCGGACACGGCGGGCATGTGTGCCGTCTCCGCCACGGCGGGCGTGTACGGGCCCTCGCCCCCGTACGGCGTGGTCGCGGCGGCGAGTCCGAAGCCGGCGCTGTCGCGGACGCTCGCGAGCAGCATCCCGGTCGGCGGCACCAGCAGCAGTCCGGCGAGCAGGCCCTCGGCCGGCACGAGGCCCGTCCACAGGCCCGCGCAGTGCGCGCAGGCGCGGGCGTGCCGGGCTATCCGCTTGCGCCAGAGCGCGGAGGGACGGCCGTCCCACCCACCGAGCTCGGACCGCAGGGTGGGGCAGAGCGGCTGCGCCGACAGAGCCCGTACGACGACGCGGGCGGCCTCCAGCTGGGCCTTCATCCGCTGCACCCGGACCGCGGTGTGCTCCGTGCTCAGTTCGAGGGCCGACGCCACCTCGTGCCGGGTCAGCTCGCCCGCGCACTCCAGCCACCACAGGGACAGCAGGGCGCTGTCGTCGGGCTCCATCCAGCGGGTCGCCTCGGCGGTCTCGCGCCGCTGGCCGGACAGGTTCAGCCGGACCACGGTCAGGTCCACGAAGTCGGCGCCGGGGTGGGCGAGGTCGCGGACGTCGTCGAGGACGTCGGGACGGATGCCTGACTGCTGCGCGCGCCAGTGGTCGCGTATGCCGTTCATGGCGATGGCCACGAGCCAGGACCGGAAGCTGTCCGGCGAGCGCAGGCCGCCCAGTCCGTCGAGCGCGCGCAGCATGGTGTCCTGCACGACGTCGTCGACATCGTGGTGGCCGTTCATCGCCCGCCCCACGATGTTGTAGACCAGGGGCAGGTAGGCGGCGATGAGCCGGTCCTGTGCCCCCAGGTCACCGCTCTGCGCCGCCCTGACCAGCTCCGTACCGTGCTGCGCGCCCATGCCCTGATCCACCCTGTCCGTCCTGCCTGTCGTCGATGCCCAACAGCTGGGAGACCGCAAGGCGTGCGCTCGATAACGGAAAGTACGAAGAGTTCTGCGGGTTTTCCTCAACGGGGGCGCGAACACGGTGCGGCCGGGCCCGCTCGGGTGGCCGGGAGGAGGCTACCCTCTCCTCCGCCCGGGGCGAATCTACCGCTCGGCGGCGGTGCGCTCCTCGGGCGCCTGCCGAAGCGGGCGGAACGCGATCGCGCACCAGACGGCCGCCGCGATCAGCGCGATCGCGGCCATCGCGCAGAGGAGGGGTGCCTCCGGGCGCCAGCCCAGGGAGAGCCGGGTGCCCCCGAAGACGAGCACCGCCGCGATCCGCCCCGGTGCGTAGACGGGAACCTTGGCGGCGGCGGTCCGCAGGACGGCCGCGACGGTGAGGCCGATCGCGGCCCAGGCGGCCAGGTACGGCCACAGCGCGCCGGGAGCCGCGGGCGGAAGGCCGTACCGCGCGGGCCCGATCCGGAACAGGGCGGAGGCCCAACCCGCCGCCAGCGCGACGGCGGTGATGCCGAGCACCCAGAGGGCGTGGCGCCAGAACGGGCCGGGTCGCACGGTCCCTTCGTCGCTGTCGGGGCCGGGAGAGTCGGAGTCGTGGAGCTCGATCACGCCCCCTAGGACGTGGCCCCGTGGACGGAGGTTGCCTGCGACACCGATCAAGATCGTCGGCGCTTCATCCGGCCCACCGCCCTGTCATGTAGGTGAGGGCGAAGAGCGTCGACAGGGGCGCCGCGAGGCAGAAGTACGCGGTCCTGAAGCGTGGTGAGCGCAGGCTCCAGGCGGCGAGGGCGATCCAGAGCGGCCACCACAGGAGGGTGGACCGGGGGATGGAGGTGTACCAGTACGAGGTACCGAGCGCCCACAGGCTGAGGCAGATGTAGGCGGCTTCGGGCCAGCGGCGCCGTCGGACGAGGAGGGCCGCCAGGGCGAGTCCGACGAGCATGACGAGGAGTTCGGCCTGGAACATGAAGGCGTAGCCGGTGGTCTGGACGTGCCCGAAGGCGGACTCCCAGGTGTTGCTCCAGGCTTCCCAGGGTGCGTGGAACCGGCGGTACCACCCGCGTTCCTGGGCGTGTTTCCACGCCATCCAGTCGCCGGTGCGGGAGTGCAGGTACCAGGCGTAGAGGAAGGCGGGCAGGGCCGGCAGGGCGAGCCAGGGAAGCGGTCGCCATGCGGCGCGGGTGCGGGCGGTCAGGACGAAGTGCAGGGCGAGGGCGGCGGCGAGGAAGAGACCGCTGATGCGTACGGTCGTCGCCAGGGCGGCGAGCGTGGCGGCGAGGGGCCAGTCGCGGCGGTGGGCGGCGAGCCAGGCCGGCAGGGCGAGCGCGAGGAAGAGCGACTCGCTGTAGCCGGTGGCGAGGAAGATCGCGCACGGCGAGAGCAGCAGGAGCTGGACGGTCCGCCGGCCGGCGTCCACGTCGCGCAGGTGGAGGCGCGCGACCCGCGCGAGCGCCAGAACGGCGACGGCGCCGGCGACGAAGGAGATCAGCAGCCCGGCCGCGGTCCAGCTCGGGACGACGGTGTGCACGGCCCGCAGGGCGAGGGGGAAGCCGGGGAAGAACGCCTCGCGGTTGTCCCAGTCGGCGTCCCACGGGCCGTGTCCGGCGGGGAAGTACCCGTCGCGCGCCACGTTCAGGAAGTGCCCCCAGTCCCATCGTTCGAAGGGGGCGAGGACCGAGCCCGGGTCATGGCTGTCGGCATCGGAAGGGAAGAGCCAGCGCGCACAATAGGCGGTGGTCCAGAGGGCGGCGCGGGTGAGCAGATAGAGCCACAGCACGTCCCGGTCCTCGGCGCTCAGCCGCGGACGGACCCATCGGCGGACGACCGGGGCCGGGCTGGAGGAGGGCGGGGAGGGGACCGTCGCCTCCTCCCGCGACCGGGGGAACCGGGGGGATATCACGGACATAAGGGACTCTCGTGAGTGTGGGAGGGCAGGGCGGATCGCGCGACGACGGCGCGTCGCGGTGAAGGGCGACGGAGGTCAGGGGGCTGTGGTGGTCACCCGCCCTGGCGGGTGTGTCGCGGTGGCCGACGGATAGTCGGAGGTGCCCTCGCCGGTGGGGGGCGGTGATGTCGTACTGCTCAGGGGCGGCCGGGTGGTCTCCGAGGGAGACGGCGCATCGGGCGAGGGGCTGGTGGCCGGGACGACGGGCGTCGGCGCGTCCGGCAGGAGAGCGGCCACCGTCACTCCACCACCCGCGAAGAGCAGGCACGCGGCCCCCGCGACGACGGTGACACGGCGCCGGTGCGCGCGCCTGGCACGTTCGGCGATGCGCGCGACCGGTACGGCGCGGGTGCGGGACTGTCCGGAGGCGGCCGCCTGACGGAACATCTC
The DNA here is from genome assembly GCF_042794475.1 of Streptomyces sp. NPDC056527. Classification (NCBI taxonomy): domain Bacteria; kingdom Bacillati; phylum Actinomycetota; class Actinomycetes; order Kitasatosporales; family Streptomycetaceae; genus Streptomyces; species Streptomyces sp. NPDC056527. Next base: position 67,645 of record NZ_JBHTTQ010000019.1, on the reverse strand, counting down.
GCGCAGGGGGTCCTGAGGTTCCTGGGGTTCAAGCACCGGGGTCCTCCTCAACGTTCCGGGGCTGCAGACGATCGGCGAGGGCGACCCGGCCGCGGACGAGGTGCGTCTTGACGGTGCTGGCGGACTGTCCCGTCTCGCCCGCGATCTGTTCGACGCTCAGGTCGCACAGGTAGTGCAGCGTCACCGTGCGTCGCTGCTGGGCGGGCAGGTCACGCAGCGCGTCGATGAGCACCACGTGCTCGGGACCGGGGCCCTCGACCGGCGGCGGGGCGCCCGCACGGTCCCACGCGTCCGACGCGCGCCTGCGGAAACGCCAACGGCTCACCGCGAGGCGCCAGGCGACCGTACGGATCCATGCCTCCGGCTGACCGTCGCGATCGAGCTGCCGCCGCCGGCTCCACCCCTTGACGAACGCTTCCTGTACGACGTCCTGAGCCTCGTGCAGATCGCCCAGCATCACGTACAGCTGCCCTGTGAGTCGCGCGACCGCCTGCTCGTAGAACGCCTCGAACTCCTCAACGGTCAACACTCACTCCCGGATCTTCGCTTCACCACGCATACGCCTGGCACCAGGCGTCCGGTTGACACGGGCCACGCATCAGCAGAGTGATGGTGATCACGGAACCGATCACGCGGGACACGCGTCACGGCCGGGCCGATCACCCCGGCCCCGACCCGACCGCGGAGCCGGGCGACAGGTCATGTCGGGGTCACCGGACAGCCGACGAGGCGGGGCCGTCGCGGAGGAGGTGGGTCGAGTTCCGCCGGCCGGTGGCCGAGAGCGCGCGGAGCGTCTCGGGCCACACGGCGGCGTGGTGCTCGCGGTACCCCCCCCGGATCGATTCACTCGCCCTTGGCGAGGAAGGCCGTGACGGTCCGGGTGAAGGAGACCGGGTCGTCGAGCCAGGGGAAGTGGCCGGCGTCCGGCTGGACGGCGAGTTCGGCACGGGGGAACAGCTTTACGATGTCCGCGGCGACATGCGGGCGCGGGCCACCGTCCAGTTCACCTGCGAGTACCAGCACCGGCGCGTCCCACCCGGCGATGGCCGCGCGGGCGGCGGCAGGGTCGAACGCGCCGGACGAGGCGAAGAGGTCCGCCGCCGACTCGTTGCTCTGCTCCACATCGGCCGCGGCATGGGCCCGGGCGGCGGCGTCCCAACGGCCGTAGAAGAACGGGACGGCGGCGTCGAAGTCGGCGTCGGTCGCGGATCCGGACCACAGCGCTTCGTAGGCATCCCGGGCCGTCTCGAACCACGGCTCGGCCGCGCGCAGGGCGAGGACCTCGCGCCGGTGCTCGACGGTGAAGTCGACACCGAGGGCGCGGGCACGGGCCGCGATCAGGCTCAGGGTACGGACGCGCCGCGGGTACCGGGCCGCGTACAGGATCGCCAGATCCCCGCCCGCCGAGTGCGCGAGGACGTCGACGCTGTCCCACCCGAAGTGCTCTCGCAGCGCCTCGACGTCGTCGACCTGCCGGTCACAGCGGTAGGTGGCGGGATCGGCGGGGAAGCCGGAGTCGCCGGTTCCGCGTGCGTCGAGCATGACCAGCTGCCGCCGCTTCGACAGCCCGCCGAGATCCCCCAGGTACGCGGACGCCCGCATGGGCCCGCCGGGCAGGCAGAGCAGCGGCTCGCCCTCACCGATGACGTGGTAGGCGAGTTCCGTCCCGTCGGCCGCGACGAGTGTCGAGACGGCGCCCTCCTCATGGCTCACGACGGACGCCCGCCGAACTGCCAGTTGTGCACCTCGATGTCGGCGTACCGGTCCGGGGTGAGGACTGAGCGGGCCGTGTCGGCGTCCGGGGCGCGGACCAGCGCCGCCGTGCCCAGCCAGGTGTCGCCGTCGTCGGACAGCAGCGGCCCGTACGCGATCAGTTCGTCCCGCTCGGGCGGCGGTACGAGGTCGGCGGGCTGCCCCGAGCCCAGGCCGAGCACCAGGTACCGGTCGTCGCCCTCCCGGCCGCCGTGGAAGTCCCACATGGTCCGTCCGAGCAGATTGCGCCACCGGCGCAGCATCACGTCCCGGTACATCCCCGCTTGGTAGCCCGGCTCGTCGAAGGCGAACGCCCGAGCGGCGGCGGGGTCCGGCAGGTCGACGATGTGCACGCTGCCGGTGGGCAGTTCGCGATCGCCGGTGAGGGTCGGACCGCGGGCGATCATCTCCTTCGCGTACCGGTCCATGTAGGACCAGTGGTCTTCCAGCAGTGCATGCCGCAGCACCTCGGAGGCGGGCCGGTCTCGGTGGTAACAGAAGAACTCCATGGCGACAGTCTCTAGCACCAGGCATCGCGACGGGTCGACTGACTTATCGGGCCGCCGGGCCCCCACGTCGTCGCCGGCGAGGTGGAGGAAGCGGTCCTTCAGGGCGAGCAGCCAAGCGGCGCGTTCCGTGGCGATCTCCCGCAGGCGGGCGTTGTCGTTGCGGGCGACGATGGCCGTGAGCTACTCAGGTGCGGAATTCGTCGCCTCTCCTCGGCGTCCGTGCGGGGGCGTCAGGACGCGGGGTGGCTCGACACGACCTTTCCCTTGCTGTCGGCGGCGAGGTAGCCGACGGCGCTGTACTCGTTGATGAGATAGAAGAACAGCGTCGGGCGGTCGTCGTTGAAGGTCCAGCCCTTGACGATGACGTAGCGCATGGTCGGGCGCTCGACCTTCAGTTCGCCGTCGCCGCGCTTCATCAGCGCGGGAAGCCCGTCCCAGGGCATGGTGGCGACATCGAACGGCTGCTCGTCGGCCCCGTCGATGGTTCCTCCGGGGCCGATCCTCCGGGCGACCCCGTTGCGGTACTCGTACTCGTCGTAGGTCTTCGCCCCGGGCCGGGTCGGGATCTCGGCCAGGGCGTAGTCCTCGTAGATCGTCAGTTCCTTCATCGTCGTCGAGCCGCTGACCTTGCGGAACGACTCGATGACGGTACGGGCGTCGGCCGTCGTGAGGAGGGTGCCGCGGGGCGTGGCGGCGGTGCCGGGCTGCGTCGCGGTGGTGCCGGGTGACGTACCGGTCCCCCGGCTCGGGCCGCTGCCCGTGTTCGTCGGGGTCGCACCGCCCTTGGCGTCGGAGGCCGAGCCGCCGTCGGGGAGCAGGTTGACGACTCCCACGACGGCCACGGTGGCCGCCAGCGCGAGGGAGGCGGCGAGCAGCGCGGGCCGGCGGCGCGAGCGGGGAGGACCGAGGGGCGGTACGGGTTGTGCGGGCGGGCCGAACCCGCCGCCGACGGCCGGGGAGGCGTGGGACGGGACGGTCGGTGCGGGCCACGCCTGCGCCGCGGGCCGGGGAGCGTACGCGGGGTGGGGGTGCGGCGGGCCGAACGGGCCGGGGGTCGCCTCGGCCGGGGCCCAGGTGCCGGATTGCCGGGACGCGGCGTCGGCGAGCAGCTGCTCCAGCCGTGCCCCGTCGGGCCGCGACGCCGGGTCGCGGACGAGGAGTTGGGTGAGTACGGGGGCCAGCGTGCCGGACCTCACCGGTGCGGGGATGGGGTCGTCGAGCACGGCGACCACGGTCGCCAGGCTGGTGGACCGGCGCAGCGGATGGTGGCCCTCGGCCGCCACGTACAGGAGCATTCCGAGCGACCACAGGTCGGAGGCCGGGTTGCCCTCCTCGCCCCGTACCCGCTCGGGGGCGATGAACTCGGGCGAGCCGATCAGGTCGCCCGTGGCGGTGAGTCGCGAGGTCGCCTCGCTGAGCACGGCGATGCCGAAGTCCGTGAGGACGGCGCTGCCGTCGGGGCGGAGCAGCACGTTGGCGGGCTTCACGTCACGGTGGTGGATGCCGGCGGAGTGCGCGGCGCGCAGGGCCGACAGAACCTCCCGCCCGAGGGTGAGGACCTCGGGGACGGACATCGGGCCCTCGGCGAGACGCTCGTAGACCGAGCGGCCCTCGACGAGTTCCATGACGATCCAGGGGTGGGACCCGTCCTGGGGTTCGACGATGTGGTGGATCGTCACGACGTGCGGATTCGAGAGCCGCGCCAGGGCCCGCGCCTCGCGGACGGCCCGTTCGCGCAGTTGCGCGGCGAGCCCGGGGTTCGCTTCCTCGATGGCGGGGTCGGGCGGGCGGACTTCCTTGAGGGCGACATCGCGCTGCAGGGCGACGTCGCGTGCCCTCCAGACGGTGCCCATGCCGCCGCTGCCCAGCCGGGAGATCAGTTGGAAACGCCCGTCGACCAGGGGTCTTCGGTCCTCGCTCACGCTCATGAGCGGTCATGGTATTCGGTGGCGGTGACACGTCCCCCCGAGGGCCGTTCAGACCGGCCGGCGCCCCCGGGCGCCCTCCCCCACGGGCGGACGTCCGCGGTGGCCGCCGTGTGTGTCAGCCCACGCCACGGGGGCGGAACTGGACGCTGATACGGGGCCCGACCGCGCGGGTCGTCTTCGGGACCGCGTGTTCCCAGGTGCGTTGACAGGAACCGCCCATCACCACGAGGTCGCCGTGGCCCAGGGGGAGCCGAAGGGCGACGGGCCCGCCGCCGCGTGGGCGGAGGGCGAGGTCGCGGGGGTCTCCGAGGGAGAGGATGGCGATCATGGTGTCGTGTGTGGCGGAGCGCCCCATGCGGTCGCCGTGCCAGGCGACGCTGTCGCGGCCGTCGCGGTAGAGGCAGAGGCCTGCAGTGACGAAGGGTTCGCCGAGTTCGGGCGCGTAGTGGTCGCTCAGGGCCTCGCGGGCTTCGACGAGAGCGGGGTGCGGGAGCGGAGCGCCCTCGCGGTAGTACGCGAGGAGGCGGGGTACGGCGACCACGTTGTCGTACATCTTGCGCTCCTCGGCCTGCCACGGAACGCCCGAGGCGAGCTCTTCGAACAGCGCGTCGGCGCCGTGGAACCACCCGGGGAGGTGGTCGACCCAGGCCCCGCCGTCGAGCGCGACCCGCCGGATTCCGCCCAGCGGCCCGGGCCCGATGTCGGCGCCCTGGTCGAAGAGCGAGCCCTGCAGGCCGGGCATGTGCGGTCGCGGTGCGGTCATGGTTCCAGCGTAGACGAAGAACCGAACGTATGAGCGAATCGAGGGTGAGGCCGCTCCTTCACTTCGCGGGAGCGTCGTTCTCGCGATGGACCAGGCAGGACGTGACCACCACGAACGGCCACACGGACTGCATGCAGGTCACGAGACGTTCGGCGACACCGGCGGGGCCGTGACGGTTGATCTCGACCAGGAACCACGCGGCACCGAGACCCATCAGCGCGGTCGCCGCGAGAGCGGGCGCGGGGCGCAGTCCCCACGGCGCGACTCCGCCGCGGACGGCGGCCAGAACCGGCCACGCGGCCAGCAGGACGAAGCCGACCGCGGCGACCGAACCGTGGTGCAGGGAACCCCCGCTGCTCGGCGCCGGGAACAAGGCCACCACGAACGCCGTCGCACCACCGGCGGCCAGCGCCACCCGTCCGGCGAGCGCGGCCGGCCGCAGTCCCCAGGCGGTCAACAGGTGACAGGCGCCCAGCGCGAGCAGCGCACCGGTCATCACCCAGAACCCCTCGGCCCCGTAGGCGGCCAGGACGCTGATCGTCTGGGTGGCGGGATCGTACGCGGCCCCTTCCATGCCCGCCGCGATCATCCATCCTCCGGCCAGCAGGACAGGGGCACACCCCGACGAGATCAGGGCCCACCTGGGAACGGATCGCATCGGGCCACGGTAAGCCGTGGACCCCTTGCCTTCCGGTATCGACGCTCTCCGGGGCGTCGGGGACCGTAACGATCGCCCGTTTCCCGGGAATTCGAAGCAGAATTCTCGCGCGATAAGCACCACCTATCGACTCATCGAAAAGCCCTCTTTGACACCCGACGGGGAAACGGCGGAAGCTTTCCCTCGCAGCCGGATTCCAATTCTCGCGGACAATTCCGACTCGAAAAGGAAAAGGCCGCCGCCATTTCGGCCGGAGAGCGGTGGCGTCCGTCGGAGCCGCGGCAGAGAGAGGCGAACCCCCCATCATGAGCAGCATCGAGGACCCCAGCGACGACCTCTCGGTCACCCCGCCCAAGACCTGGGCGACCGGTGTTCCCGCCGTGACGCACGCACTGGAGTACGCGCTGGGGCAGACGTCCGTGCGGCGCACCGCTCTGACTCTGCTCAACATCAATCAGGCCAAGGGATTCGACTGCCCGGGATGCGCCTGGCCGGAGCCCGCGCCCGGTAAGCGGCACATGAACGAGTACTGCGAGAACGGCGCGAAGCACATCGCCGACGAGGCCACCTCGCGTCGCGTCACCGCCGACTTCTTCCGCGACCACTCGATCGCCGAACTCGGCCGCGGGTCCGACTACTGGCTCAACCAGCAGGGCCGGCTCACGGAGCCCATGGTCAAGCGGCCCGGCGCCTCGCACTACGAGCCGATCGGCTGGGACGAGGCACTCGGCCTCCTCGCCGAGGAACTGCGCCGCCTCGAATCCCCCGACGAGGCCCTTTTCTACGTCTCCGGCCGCCTCAACAACGAAGCCGCTTTCCTGCTCCAGCTGTTCGCCCGCGCGTACGGCACCAACAACCTGCCCGACTGCTCCAACATGTGCCACGAGTCCAGCGGCTTCGGGCTCGGCGAGACCCTGGGCATCGGCAAGGGCAGCGTGTCGCTGGACGACATCCACGACTCCGACCTGATCTTCGTCGTGGGGCAGAACCCGGGGACCAATCACCCGCGGATGCTGTCCGCCCTCGAGGAGACCAAGCGCAACGGCGGCCAGGTCGTGGCCGTCAACACACTGCCCGAAGCCGGGCTGATGCGGTTCAAGCACCCGCAGCGGGCGCGGGGCGTGATCGGCAAGGGCACCGCGATCGCCGACCAGTTCCTCCATATCCGCGCCGGTGGCGACCTCGCCCTCTTCCAGGCGCTGAACCTGCTGCTCCTGGAGGCGGAGGACGCCGCTCCGGGCACGGTCCTCGACCGGTCCTTCATCGAATCCGACACCACCGGCTTCGAGGAGTTCGCGGAGCACGCCCGCAAGACCCGCTGGGACGACGTCATCTCCGCGACCGGTCTGACCCGTGCGGAGATCGAGGAGGTCCACCGGCGCGTACTCGGCGCCAGGAGCGTCATCGTGTGCTGGGCGATGGGACTGACCCAGCAGAAGCACGGCGTCCCCAGCATCCGCGAGATCGTCAACTTCCTGCTGCTGCGCGGCAACATCGGCAGGTCCGGCGCCGGTGTCTGCCCCGTGCGGGGCCACTCCAACGTCCAGGGCGACCGCACCATGGGCGTCTGGGAGCAGATGCCGCAGGCGTTCCTCGACGCGCTCGGCCGCGAGTTCGACTTCACGCCGCCCTCCCACCACGGCCTGGACGCGGTGAACTCGATCCGGGCCATGCGCGACGGTAAGGCCCATGTCTTCGTCGGCGTCGCCGGGAACTTCGTGCGCGCCACCCCCGACAGCGCCGTCACCGAACAGGCCCTGCGCAACTGCCGGCTGACCGTGCAGATCTCGACCAAGCTCAACCGCTCGCACACCGTGTGCGGAGACACGGCGCTGATCCTGCCGACCCTGGGCCGCAGCGACCGCGACATCCAGGAGAGCGGCGAGCAGTTCCACACCGTCGAGGACTCCATGAGCGAGGTCCACGCCTCCCGCGGACGCCTCGCCCCCGCCTCCCCGCACCTGCTCAGCGAGGTCGCGATCATCTCCCGGCTGGCCCGGCGCACCCTCGGCGACGCGGTGGACATCTCCTGGGAGCTGTTCGAGCGGGACTACGGCACCATCCGGGACCGCATCGCGCGGGTGGTCCCCGGCTTCGAGGACTTCAACGCCCGCGTCGACAGGCCCGGCGGCTTCACCCTGTCCAACCCCGTCAACCGGGGCGTCTACCCGACCCCCGGCGGGAAGGCCGTCTTCACCCGCAACGAGTTCACGATGCTGCGCGCGCCCAAGGGGCACCTGATCCTGCAGACGCTGCGCTCCCACGACCAGTGGAACACCGTCCCGTACGCGATGAACGACCGCTACCGGGGCATCCACAACGCCCGCCGCGTCGTCCTGGTGAACCCCGACGATCTGGCCGAGCTCGGCCTCGCCGACCGCGACCTGGTCGACCTGGTCGGCGTCTGGGACGACGGCGTCGAGCGCCGAGCCCCCGGATTCCGGGTCGTGGCCTATCCGACCAGCCCGGGCTCGGCCGCCTCGTACTACCCCGAGACCAACGTCCTCGTCCCCCTCGACAGCGTCGCCGACATCAGCAACTGCCCCACGTCCAAGGGTGTGGTGGTCCGGCTGGAGCCGGCGCGCGAATCCGACTGAGCCCGCACGAGCGCCGAAAGGACCTGTCCCATGCCCGCAGATCGCGCCGTGCGCGGTTGGCTCCCGGCGGCGGCCACCGTGTTCGCCGCCGGGTGGGGCGCGAACCAGTTCACACCGCTCGCGGTGGTGTACCGGACCCGGGAGCACTGGCCCTCCGTCCCGGTCGCCGCCATGTTCACCGTCTACCTGCTGGGGCTCCTGCCCGGTCTGCTGTTCGGCGGCCCGTTCGCGGACCGGCTCGGCAGGCGGCGCGTGGTGCGGTACGCGCTGGTTCTGTCCGCCGCCGCCAGCGCTCTCCTGGCGGCGGCGGGCATGTCTCAGAGCGCCGTGTACGTCAGCCGTCTGGCCACCGGCCTCGCGGCAGGCGTGATCCTGACCGCCGGCACCGCATGGCTGGCAGAGCTGTCCTCCGGCGCGAAGCGCCCCGGCGCCGGTGCCCGCCGTGCGACGTACGCCACGGGTGGCGGCTTCGCCGCCGGGGCGCTGACGGCGGGCGTGCTCGCCGAATGGCTCCCGCGGCCGACGGTGCTGCCCTGCCTCGTCCACTCCCTGCTGGTGCTGCTGGTGCTCGGCGCGACCGCCGCCGTGCCGGAGACCGCACGGCCTTCCTCGGTCGCCCCCTGGGTGCCGCGGCTCGGCCGGCTGAGCCGGGCGGCCGTCACGCACCCCCGCTTCGTGCGGGTGGTGCTGCCGGCGAGCCCGGCGGTCTTCTGCGCCGCCACGGTCGCCTACGTCGTGCTGCCCTCGTTGGTCGCCGACCGCGTTCCGGGGTACGCACCGGTGTTCAGCGGGCTGGTGACGGCGCTGACGCTCGGCGTGGGCATGGCCGTCCAGCCGCTCGCGGGCCGGCTGGACCACGCGCACAGCGCGCGGGCGACCCTTGTCTCGATGGTCACCGTGATCGGCGGTCTGCTGGTGGGCGCCTGCGCCGTGTCCGGGGATTCCGCGGGCCTGGTGCTGGCGGCCGCGGTCCTCCTGGGCGCCGGATACGGCCTCACCCTCGCCTCGGGGCTCATGGAGATCGAACGCCTGGCGCCACCGAGGGCCGTGTCCTCGACGGCGTTCCTCCACCAAGGCGCCACCTACAGCGGCTTCCTGACGCCGCTGCTGCTCGCGGTGACCGCGGGGGCCGCTCCGTACCCCGCCCTGCTGGCGGCTCTGGCGGCCGTGGGACTGGTGTGCCTGGTGATCACCGCGCGGCACAGCCGCCGGAGTCTTCCCTGATGGCGTGGGAACGCGGCGGGACGCGCCGCGGGTCATATCGTCGGCCCTCGGACCGGGACCGGCCGCGACCCGACGGCACGGTCCGGCCTCCTGTCCGGTTCCCGCCGGCCGGACCGTCGCACGAACTCAACCGCACGACAGCGTCGGAGCAGGCTTCGGCGAGAGGAGCAGACCATGGGACGAGTGACCGTACGGCGGCGGGTGCTGCGCGTTCGGGAGGGGGTGTCCTCGCACCGACCGGACACCCTGGCCGCCGAGGAGCCGATGGAGATCCGGGTCGGCGGGCGCCCTCTCACCGTCACGATGCGCACCCCCGGCGACGACTTCGACCTGGCGGCCGGGTTCCTCGTGAGCGAGGGCGTGGTGCATGCCGCCGCCGACGTGGCGGGGATCCGCTACTGCGCGGGCGCCACGGCCGACGGCGGCAACACGTACAACGTGGTGGACGTCGTCCTGGCCCCGGGCATCGCCGCCCCCGACGCGTCGCTGGAGCGGAACTTCTACACCACCTCCTCGTGCGGTCTGTGTGGCAAGGCCAGTCTGGACGCGGTGCGCACCACGGCGGCGTGGTCCGTCGCCGAGGACCCGCTGCGCGTCGCACCGGACGTGGTGACGGCCCTGCCGAACCGGCTGCGGGCGGCGCAGCGGGTGTTCGACACCACCGGTGGCCTGCATGCGGCCGGACTCTTCTCCGCCGACGGCGAGCTGCTGTGTCTGCGGGAGGACGTCGGGCGGCACAACGCCGTCGACAAGGTCGTGGGCCACGCCCTGCGGTCGGGTCTGCTGCCGCTGCGCGATTCGGTGCTGATGGTGAGCGGCCGGGCCTCGTTCGAGCTGGTGCAGAAGGCGGTGATGGCCGGCATCCCGATGCTGGCGGCCGTCTCCGCCCCGTCCTCGCTCGCCGTGGACCTGGCCGAGGAGAGCGGGCTGACCCTGGTCGGGTTCCTGCGCGGCGCCTCGATGAACGTCTACACCGGAGCCGAACGCCTGCAACCGCTGCCCGTGGCATGACAGCACCCTGGTCCCGCCGCGCCCCGCGACGTGCGGCCCGGGCTGGCTTTCGGACGAGTGGTCAGGTAGACCCGTAGCGTGCTGTTCCGTCAACTCGAGTACCTGGTCGCCCTCTCCCGGGAGCGTCACTTCGCCCGGGCCGCCCAGGCCTGCTACGTCTCCCAGCCCGCGCTCTCCGAGGCGATCCGGAAGCTGGAGGAGGAGCTGGACGTCCCACTGGTCCGGCGCGGCCGCAAGTACGAGGGCCTCACGCCCGAGGGCGAGCGCATCGTGGTGTGGGCCCAGCGGATCCTGGCCGACCGCGACGCCCTCAAGGACGAGGTCGGCGCCCTGCGCACCGGGTTGAGCGGCACGATACGGATCGGCTCGGTCCCGACCGCCGTCGGCGCCGTCTCCCTGCTGACCGCCCCGTTCTGCGTCGCCCATCCGCTGGTGACGGTGGAGGTGATAGCGGACCTTCGGTCGCAGGACGTCCTCCGGCAGCTGCGGAACTTCGAGATCGACGCCGGGATCACGTATCTGCACAAGGGTTTCTCGGAGGACTTCCGGTCGGTCCCGCTGTACGAGGAGCGGTACGTGCTGCTGACCAGTGCCGCCGACATGCCCGCGCACCGGGCCACGGCGACCTGGGCGGAGGCGTCCCGGCTGTCCCTGTGTCTGCTGACGGGTGCCATGCAGGGCCGCCAGGTGCTGGACGAGGTGTTCGCGGAGGCCGGGGTGGAGCCGTCGCCCCGGGTCGAGACCGATTCGGTGGCCGCGCTGTTCGCCCATGTCAGGACGGGCCGGTGGGCCAGCGTCGTGCCGCACACCTGGCTGCACGTCTTCGGTGTCCCGCACGGCATGAGGGCGGTGCCGCTGGTCGAGCCGGCGCGCACGGTGCCGGTCGGTCTCGTGGTCACCGCCCGGCAGCCGGGTTCGGTCATGGCCAGGGCCCTGACGGCCGTCGCGCGGGAGACGGATGTGGCCGCCGCCCTGGACCACCTTCCGGGAGATCCCGCGCCCTCGTAGGCGCCGGCCCGCCCGCGCGCCGTCGCGTCAGCCGGACCGGCCGCCGAGGTACCGCAGCGCGGACCGCGCCGCCCCGGCGCCGCACATGCCATGGGCTCCGGGGCCGGGCGGCGCGGCGGCCGAGCACAGGAACACCCCGGGCAGGCCGGTGGTGTACGGGTCGAGTGCCGGGCGGGCCCCGAGGAGGAGTCGGGGCATCGTCTTGGCGCCCGTGAGGATGTCTCCGCCCGCGAAGTTGGCGTTGGCGGTGGCGAAGTCCGCGGGCCGGGTGGCCCGCAGGCCCACGACGCGTTCGCGTACGCCGGGGGCGAAGCGCTCCAGCTGGCGCAGGATCGCCTCGGTGGCGTCGCCTTCGTAGCCGTACGGAACGTGGGCGTACGTCCAGACGGGGTGGATGTTCCCCACCGACCGCGAGGGGTCCGCCAGATACTGCTGGCCGACCAGGACGAAGGGGCGCTCCGGCATCCGGCCGGCCGTCACGTCCCGCTCCCCCCGCGCCACCTCGGCGAGCGGCCCGCCGAGGTGCACGGTTCCCGCGCGACGGGCGTGTTCGTTCGTCCAGGGCACGCCGCCCTCGACGGCCAGGTCGACCTTGAAGGCTCCGGGCCCGCGACGGAAGCGGCGGTACGCGGTCCGTACGCGGGATGGCAGGCGGTCGCCGTACACCGACGCGATCTGGCCGGGGTCGAGGTCGAGGAGGGTGACGTCGGCGGGCGGGATCTGTGCGGCGTCCGTGATGCGCACGCCGGTGTGGAGGGTGCCGCCGTGCTCCAGGAACACGGCCGCCATGGCCCGGGTGATGGACTGTGAGCCGCCCTCGGCCACGGCCCATCCGGCGGCATGCCCGGCGGTGAGGATGCCGAGTCCGATCGCCGAGCTGAGCGGGTGGGAGAGCGGGCGGAAGGCGTGGGCCGCGACGCCGGCCCACAGGGCCCGTGCCCGGGGGGTACGGAAGAGGCGTGCGAGCACCGCGGCGGGCAGGACGGTGGGCAGTCCGAACCGGGCCAGCAGCAGGGGGTGCGACGGGATCCGCAGCAGAGGGCCCATGACGTCGTCGGCGAGTGCCTCCCACTGCCGCACCGAAGGCTCCATCAGGGCCCGGTAGCGGCCGCCGTCGGCGCCGAGCCCCGCGGCGGTGTCCTCGACGGAGCGCAACAGCACCCCGGCCGTGCCGTCGTCCAGCGGATGCACGCAGTCGATGTCCGGTAGCAGCCAGCGCAGCCCGTGGCGTTCCAGGTCGAGCGATCGGAGCGCCGGCGAGGTGACGGCCATGGGGTGGACGGCCGAGCAGTGGTCGTGCAGCAGTCCCGGCAGGATCGCCTCGTGAGTGCGGGTTCCGCCGCCGGCCTCGTCGGCGGCTTCGAGGACGGTGACCTCCAGACCCGCCTTCGCGAGCAGGGCCGCGGCGGCGAGCCCGTTGGGACCGGCTCCGACGACGACCGCGGACGTCATGAGGCGAAGCCCAGGGGCGGGAGGGACGAGGGCGGCGTCGTGGGTCTCATGGGTCCGAGTCTGCCGCCGGAGGGGCCGGCCCTCCAAACAGACCTCGGCGAGCCCGTACCGGCCGATGTCAGCCGGTGACGAGTCCGACGACGAGGTTGATGGCGGTGGCGAGGATGCTGGTGCCGAAGAGATAGGACAGGAGCGAATGCCGTAGCACCACCGCGCGGATCGTCGCGCTCGACACATCGGTGTCGGATACCTGATAGGTCATTCCGAGGTTGTAACTGAAGTAGAAGAAGTCCCGGTACGCGGGCGGCTGATCGGAATTGAAGTCGATCCCTCCCCCTGAATTCCCGTAGTAGAGGAACGCGTAGCGGGTGGCGTACATGAGGTGAAGCGCCGCCCAGGCCATGAACACGCCGCTGAGCGCGGTCGCTGCTGCGGCGTGACCGGTGTCGGTTCCGCCGCGCAGGAGCAGGACGACGATGCTGCCCAGTCCGCACAGGGCGACCGCGACGATGACGACCTCGTCCGTCACGGGCCGGAAGTCCTCGCGTCGGGCCTCGCGCCGGGTGGTGGCCGCGTCCAGCGGCCACATCTGGATCCAGCCCGCGACGACGAATCCCGTCTCCGTCACGGCGATGCCGGCGAGAACGCCCAGCGGTGCGTCGGCCAGGACGCCGATGACCCCGCCCATCACCACTCCGACGGCCACCGAACAGACAAGCCGGGAAACCGCGGACCGCGGCAGCCAACGTCTCATGGGCCGTCACATTAGCGGCGCCCCTGTGACCCGCCGGACCGCCGGGCCGCGATTTGCCGGACTCCCCACGGAGTGCGGTAATTGAAATTGGCTGGACGACCGATTCCCCGCGTATCACGGGAGCAGGAATGACCGGTGGACCCGAGCCCATCAACGCCGTCGCTCTGCGGGCGCTCCAGCAGGAACTCGCCGACTTGCGCGCCGAACGGGATTCGGCGGCCGCGACCCTGCGGGGCGAGGATCCTGTGGGCGACCGGGCGGACGAGGCGGACGAACTGCAGCGCGCCTCGGAGGTCGCACGTCTGGACAGACATATCGCCGAGATCGAGGGCCGGATCCGGGAGGCGTCCGTCGCGGGCGCACCGCCGACGGATGTGATCGGGGTGGGCAGCAGCGTCACCGTACGGTTCGCGGACGGGACGGAGTCGACCCTGCAGGTCGGCGAGGTGGCGGAGGAGCTGGACCTGACCCTGGTGACCGCGGACAGCCCGCTCGGGCATGCGCTGCTCGGGCACCGCGCCGGGGACACGGTGACCTACCAGGCGCCCGATGGCCGCACGACGGCGGTCGTCCTCTCCCTCGGCGACATCCACGGCTCGTCGTAGCGCGCTCGCGACCGCTTCAGGACGTGAGGACGACGACCGCCTCGTCCGTGTACGTCAGGAAGGTCAGCGTCTCCTGGAAGTACAGCTCGATGCCCTTCGCGTCGTGCGCGGTGTAGCCGATCGCCAGGTCCTGGCCGAGGAGCAGCTCGAAGTCGCCGCCCCGGGTGGACAGGACGAACGCGCCGCGCAGTGCCGGCGCCCAGATCGGGTCGCCGCCCAGGATCCGGCCCAGGTGCGCCGCGATGGGGTAGCCGTGGTCGGAGGTCTCGCTGACCGCCGTGTACGCGTCGGCGCCGAGCAGCAGCGCGTACGGCCCGTCGACGCCGGCCAGGCGCAGCGAAGTCAGGGCCCTGCTGATCGTGTCGGGGTAGTCGCGCGGCTCGGCGGGCAGGGCCAGCTCCGGGTTGGACGTCCGCGACCGCAGCCCCTCGATGCCCGCCGCCGCGTATCCGTCGAAGACCGCGCGGTCCTCCGCGAAGGCCATGGCTCGTGCCGCGTCCTTCACGGGCTGCCAGTCGGAGTCGTGCGAGCCGCGCTCGACATCGTCCACGGCGGCCCGGCTCACGGTGAACGGAACGCGCAGTTCGACCAGTCGGCGTGCTTCGCGCAGCCGCGCGGTGACGCCGGGGGCGGGCGGGTCGATCTCGTCGAGGTGTCCGGTGCCGGCGGCGGCGAGACCCGGGCCCGCCGGGTCGGGGACGTCGACGACGCGGCGACCGGCGACATGGCGGCGGAAGGTGCGGCGCGCCTCCTCCTCGATCTCGGCCCAGGCGGCGGGGGTGATGGGGGCGAGTTCGCGGTGCAGGTTGTCGGGGACGGCGGGGTTCGTCATGACGCTCAGGCTCCTTTGAGGCTGCCGATGCGCAGGGATTCGCCGCGGTGGGCGGTTCCGGGAGCCGGGGCGGGGAGGTCGCCGAGGAGGTCGGCGCTGGGTACGAAGAAGAGGCCGCCGGTGACGGCCGTGGAGAAGTCGAGGATGCGGTCGGTGAGGCCCGGCGGGTCACCGAGGAACATGTTGCGCAGCATCTGTTCGGTCACGGCGGGAGTCCGCGCGTAGCCGATGAAGTACGTGCCGAACTCGCCGCGGCCGACCTCGCCGAACGCCATGTTCTCGCGCACGATCTTCTGTTCGGTGCCGTCGTCGTCGACGACGGTGTTGAGCGCGACGTGCGAGTCGTCCGGTTTGACGTCGTCGGGGAGTTCGACGTTGGACGACTTCGTGCGGCCGATGACGTGTTCCTGCTCCTCGACGCTGAGCGACTGCCACGCCGCCATGTCGTGGACGTACTTCTGCACGACGACGTAGCTGCCGCCGAGGAAGGGCGGCTCGTCGTCGGTGACGAACACGGCGTCGTCCGCCTGCCCGCCCTCCGGGTTCTCGCTGCCGTCGACGAAGCCGAGGAGGTCGCGCTCGTCGAAGTACTTGAAGCCGTGCACCTCGTCGACGACGGTCACGGCGGCGCCCAGCGCGTCGACGATGAGCCTGGCCAGTTCGAAGCAGAGGTCCATACGGCGGCCGCGTACGTGGAAGAGCAGATCGCCCGGGGTCGAGGGCGCTCGGTGCCGGGGGCCCGTCAGCGGGGTGAAGGGGCGGAGTTCGCGCGGGCGCGGACCGCCGACGAGGCGGTCCCACGCCGTCGAGCCGATGCCCGCGACGCAGGTGAGGGCGGAGTCCGGCGAACGGAAGGCCACGGAGCGCGTCAGCCCGGCGAGATCGGCCAGCGCGTCCCGTGCGGCTGCCTCACCGCCGGGGTTCAGTGTGGCCACGAGGAACACGGCGGCTCTCGGCGGCGGTACGACGACGGGCTGCGTGGTGACCACGTGACTCCCGGCAGACATTCGGGCATGAACAGTGGCAAAGGATGCGGCGCCAGCGTATCCGGCGCGAGGGCGCGACGCAGTCCGGGCGCCGCCGTCAGCAGGCGCCGACCCACTCCCGCGCGCCGCCGGCGAAGGTCTGGTGCTTCCAGATCGGCACCTGGTGCTTGAGGTCCTCGACCAGGCGCTCGCATGCCGCGAACGCCTCGGCGCGGTGCGGGCTGGAGACGGCCGCGATCACCGCGACGTCGCCGATCGCGAGAGAGCCGGTCCGGTGCACGGCGGCCAGGGCGAGGACGGGGAAGTCGGCGAGGACCTTCTCGGCCACCCGGCGCAGCTCGCCCAGGGCTCCCGGATGGGCGCTGTACTCCAGGGAGGTGACGGCCTTGCCGCCGTCGTGGTCACGCACCGTGCCGACGAAGACGGCGGTGCCACCGGCGGCGGGGTCGCCCACCGCCGCGTACACCTCGTCGAGGGAGAGCGGGGTGTCGCGTACGGCGAGCAGGCGTACGGGGTCGTCGGCGATGTCCGGCGCGTGCGGCATGGTTCACGTCCTGTCGGTGGGCTGGGCGGTGGGGAACGGGGGGCGGGCTGGGGTACCGAACGGTGTGGTGACCGCTTCCCCGGCTCTTCCTGCAATCACGTGGAGGCGGGCGGTCATCGGACGGGGACGTCCAGAACCTCCGTGACGGCGCCTTCGCCGAGTCCGCCCGGTGGGACCACCGCCAGGGCGTCGGCGAGCGCGAGTCCGCGCAGCATCGCCGGGCCGTCGAAGGCCAGGGGCGTCGCCGAACCCGCGGAGAGCCGCACCGGCAGCACCCGGGTGTCCCGTGCGTGCCCCGGCAGCGGCGCGGCGGCCACGGCTGCGCGTGGAGCCCCGTCGGAGTGTCCGCCCAGCCGGCGCAACAGCGGCGCCGCCAGGGTGACGGTGCCGGCCACGGCGGCCAGGGGGTTGCCGGGCAGCCCCACGAGGAGCCGGGGCCGGCCACCTGCCACGGACGGGAGCTCCGCGAGCAGCATGGGATGGCCCGGCCGGACGGCGACGGAGTCGACGATCAGCCGGCCTTCCGCCCGGTCGATCGCGAGGTGCAGGAAGTCCACGGGCCCGGCGGCCGTGCTGCCCGTGGTGACCAGGACATCGGCGGGCGAACGCCGTACGGCCTCGCTCAGCGGATCGAGGGCGTCGGCCAGTCGTCGTACACCGGTCACCTCGGCGCCGAGGCGGTGCAGCCAGGGCGGCAGCAGCGGGCCGAGCGCGTCGCGCACCCGTCCGTCCCCCGGTGGGCCGGAGTCGAGCAACTCGTCGCCGAGGAGCAGGAGTTCGACCGTGGGACGGCGGTGGACGGCCAGCCTGTCGTACCCGGCCGCAGCCGCCAGGCCCAGCACGGCCGGCGTGACGGTCGTGCCGGCCGGGAGGAGCGATTCACCGGCCCGGCATTCCTGACCGCGCGGCCTGATGTCGCGGCCCGGAGCCACCGGGTCCGGCGAGCGGTGGCGCAGAAGGCCATCCGGTGCCGTTCGCTCACCGTGCTCGCGGCGCAGGACCGCGGTCGCGCCGGACGGCAGCGCGGCGCCGGTGGCGATGGGTACGGCAGTGCCGTGGTCGAGCGGTCGGGGCCGGACACCGGCCAGCACCTCTCCGTCGTACGGCCGCCAGGGCCCGGGTCCTGCCACTGCCCAGCCGTCCATCGCGGCCGTGTCGAACGACGGCAGGTCGGTGAGGGCGGGCAGCGGTTCGGCGAGGGCGTGGCCGAGAGCCTCGGACAGTCCCCGGGAGACGACCGGGAGCGGCTGTCCGGCTGCCGCGCGGGCGGCCGCCCGCGCCTGCTCCCACGGCATCGCCGGTACCGGCGCGGCAGTCCGGGCGACCCCGCCGAGGCGGTCGAGAGGAGCCACGCGTATGCCGCTCACGCCGACCCCGGCCTCTGCGCCCGCTCGGTCGCCCACCGCTCGGCCAGGGCCGCCACCCGGCCACAGGCCCGGGTGACCGCTTCCGGTCCCCCGCCGGCCCGGGCGGCGGCGTAGCCGACCAAGAAGGAGGTCAACGGCGCCGCGGGGCGGGCGACTTCGTGCGCGACCACCTTGGTCGTGTCGAGCAGTCCGGCGACATCGACGTCCAGGTCGATGCCGAGTTCGGCCTTGACTTCGTCGATCCAAGCCTTCACTGCGTGCACCTCTCGGCTGCGTGGGGGTGTTCGGGGTGTCTGCCGGTCATCCGCCGATGGCGGACATCGGGCGCTCGGGCCGACGGAAGTCGGCGCTGTCGATGGCGTGGCCGGGGCCTTTGCCGGCCACCGAGGCGCGCCACGCGGCCTCGATCGCGGCGTCGTCGGCGTCGCCGCGCAGCAGGGTCCGCAGATCGGACTCCTCGGTGGCGAAGAGGCAGTTGCGCAGCTGGCCGTCCGCCGTGATCCGGACCCGGTCGCAGGTCCCGCAGAACGGGCGCGTGACGCTGGCGATGACACCCACGACGGATTCGGTGCCGGCGATCCACCACTCCTCGGCGGGGGCGTTGCCCTCCCGGCCGATCGGGGTGAGGTCGAAGCGCTCCCCGATGCGGTCCAGGATCTCCGTGGCGGTGACCATCCGGTCACGGTCCCAGGCGCCCTGCGCGTCCAGCGGCATCGACTCGATGAAACGCATCCGGTACCCGTGCTCGACGGCGAAGGCCACGAGGTCGGGGATCTCGTCGTCGTTGACCCCGCGCACCGGCACCGCGTTGACCTTGACGGGCGCGAGGCCGGCGTCCCGCGCGGCGCGCAGGCCCTCCAGGACGTCCGCGAGCCGGTCGCGCCGGGTGATCTCGGCGAAGCGTTCGGGACGGAGCGTGTCGAGGCTGACGTTGAGCCGGTCCAGCCCGGCCTCGCGCAGCGCGGTGGCGCAGCGGGCGAGGCCGATGCCGTTCGTGGTGAGCGACAGTTCGGGGGCCGGGTCCAGGGCGGACAGCCGGGCGACGAGGGCGGGCAGGCCGCGGCGGAGGAGCGGTTCGCCGCCGGTGAGCCTGACTTCGCGGATGCCCAGGTGCCGGGTGGCGATGCGGACCAGGCGTACGACCTCGTCGTCGGTGAGCACTTCGGTCCGGGGCAGCCAGTTCAGGCCCTCCGCCGGCATGCAGTAGGTGCAGCGCAGATTGCAGCGGTCGGTGAGCGAGAGCCGCAGGTCCGTGTGGACCCTGCCGAATCGGTCCAGGAGCGGACGGGGCCGCGCGGAGTGTGGTGACACTGGCTCGCCTTTTCGTCGGCACGCATTCCATTCACGAGCCATCTTCGGCAATTCTCGCGAAGCGTGTCAAAAAGGCATTTCAGATCGCTTGATAAATACCGCCTATCGCAATCCCGCCCCCCGCCGTTCCTTTTCCGTCGGTACGGCTCATCCTCCGGCGGGCGTGATGGTGACCTTCACATGCTTCATGATCGGCTGGTCGCTCTGGGTGCTGTAGTCGCCTAGCGCGCACAGGACGTTCATCTCGGGCATGTAGCCGGCCGCGCAGCCGCGCGGAATGTCGTACGGAATCGCCAGATAGCCGTCGAGATGACGCCGGCTGCCGTCCTTGGCGGTGCTGGTGATGTCGACTGGGTCGAACTTCGAGATCCCGCGTTCGCGCATGTCGTCCTGGTTCATGAAGACGAGGGTGCGCAGGTTCTTGACGCCGCGGTAGCGGTCGTTGTCGGAGTAGATGGTGGTGTTCCACTGGTCGTGGGAGCGCATGGTGCCGAGCGCCAGCATCCCGGGTTCCGGGAGGACGTCGGGGAGTTCGGCGGTGGAGAACTCGGCGCGCCCGGACGGGGTGAGGAAGACGAGTTCACGCGCGGGCTGCTTGATGCGGAAGCCGAGCGGCAGCCGCACGCGGCGGTTGAAGTCCTCGAATCCGTCGAGGGCTTGGGCCATGGTGTCGCGGATGCGGTCGTAGTCCTCGATGTACCACTCCCACGGCGTCTCGCTCCCGGGCAGGGCGGCGCGGGCCATGCCGGCGACGATCGCGGGCTCGGAGAGCAGGTGCGAGGAGGCCGGGCGCTTCATGCCGACGGACAGGTGCACCATGCTCATGGAGTCCTCGACGGAGGTGCTCTGAACGCCGTTGCGCTGGTCGTCCTTCTCGGTCCGGCCGAGGCAGGGCAGGATGAGCGCCCGGCGACCGTGGACGACGTGGCTGCGGTTCAGCTTGGTGCTCACCTGGACGGTGAGCTCGCAGCGGCTGAGCGCCTCGTACGTGTACGGGGTGTCGGGCGCGGCGAGGGCGAAGTTGCCGCCCATGCCGACGAACACCTTCACATCGCCGCGGTGCATCGCCTGGATGGTGCCGATGGTGTCCAGGCCGTGCTCGCGCGGCGGCTCGATCTCGCAGGTCTTGGCGAGGCGGTCCAGGAACTCCTCGGTGGGGCGGTGGTCGATGCCGCAGGTGCGGTTGCCCTGGACGTTGCTGTGGCCGCGCACGGGCGAGGGCCCGGCGCCCTCCCGGCCCAGATTGCCGCGCAGCAGAAGGAGGTTGACGATCTCCCGTACGGTGTCGACGCCGTGTTCGTGCTGGGTGAGGCCCAGGCACCAGCTGATGATGCTGCGGTCGGCCTCGCGGTAGACGCGGGCGGCCTCGAGGATGCCGGCGCGGCTGATCCCGGACTGGAGCTCGATCTCGTCCCAGGGCGTGGCCTCGCAGCGGGCACGGTACTCCTCGAAGCCGGCGGTGTGGCGTTCGATGAACTCCCGGTCCAGCGCCTTGGGATCGGAGTCGGACTGTTCCAGGATCGCCTTGGCCATGCCCCGTACGAGCGCCATGTCGCCGCCGATGCGCGGCTGGAGGTTGAGGGTGCTCGTCCGGGTCGAGTGGAAGGTGGCCATGTCCTTGAAGTCGTGCGGGATGATCGCCCGGGTGGCGCCCGCCTCGACCAGGGGGTTGATGTGCACGATCTTGGCGCCGCGGTGGTGCGCCTCGGAGAGGGCGGTGAGCATCCGGGGCGCGTTGGACGCGACGTTGACGCCCATGATGAACAGGGCGTCGGTGGTCTCCCAGTCCTTGAGGTCGACGGTGCCCTTTCCGGTGCCGAGCGCCGCCTGGAGGGCGCGGCCGCTGGCCTCATGGCACATGTTGGAGCAGTCGGGCAGGTTGTTCGTGCCGAGCTCCCTGGCCATGAGCTGGTACAGGAAGGTGGCCTCGTTGCCGAGCCGGCCGGAGGTGTAGAACGACGCCTGGTGCGGGGAGTCGAGCTCGCGCAGCGTGCGCCCGACGAGTTCGAAGGCGTCCTTCCAGCTCACGGGGGTGTAGTGGTCCGTGTCGGGGTCGTAGACCATCGGCTCGGTCAGCCGGCCCTGGTTCTCCAGGTCGTAGTCGCTCCACCCGGACAGTTCGGTGACCGAATGGGTGGCGAAGAACTCCCGGTCGACCCGCTTGCGGGTCATCTCCCAGGTGACGTGCTTGATCCCGTTCTCGCAGATGTCCAGGTGCAGGCCCTTGGTGTCGTCCGGCCAGGCGCACCCGGGACAGTCGAAGCCGGTGTTCTCGTGGTTCATCTTCATGATGGCCCGCGGCCCGTCCACCAGCGCGCCCTCGCGCGCCATGAACCGCGTCACGCTCTTGGCCGCGCCCCACCCGGCGGCCGGATGGTGATAGGGCTGGAACTCCGGCTCGGCGTCGGGCTCGGGGCCCACCCGCGGTTCCGGTCGTTCCTGCTCTTCGGGAGAGGCGCTCAAGGTCCTCACCTTCCGCCGTGCGGGCGTGGGGCCCGGGAGGTGGCCGTTTTCCTCAGCCTAGGCGCGCCCCGCACGCCCCGCGATCTCAGCTGGGCCGCCCGCACCCGGGAGTGCTCGACCTCGGCCGTCATCCGTTGCCCGCGCACCTCCTCCGTGCGGACGTCCGGCCGGGTGAGCGAGGAAAGTGCTGGCCGGCGAGGTCCCCTTGGACGATCATGGCCCGCATGAGCGATCAACCCGCGCGATGGACCCAGGCCACCGTCTACCCCGACATGTGGACCGACCCGGACAACGACCCCCGTGACGGCGACGGAGAAGGCCCGGAGGGCGAGCTCGCCACGCTGCTGGACTTCCTGGCGGGGTATCGCATGACCCTGCGGATGAAGTGCGAGGGCCTGGACGCGGAGCAGCTGGCCCGTCGGTCGGTTCCCCCGTCGACGATGTCGCTGCTCGGTCTCGTCCGCCACCTCGTCGAGGTGGAACGGGACTGGCTCAGCTGGATCAGCGGCGATCCGGTACCGAAGCTGTACGGCGTCAAGGACGCCGACTTCCACGGTGCCGTCGCCGAACAGGCCGTGGTCGACGCCGCCTTCGCCGATCTGGAGCGTGAGCAGGCCGCGACCGACGCCGCGCTCGCCGAGCACGTGGATCTGGGCGAGCGCCTGCCGAAGGACGGGATCGCGGTACGGGAGCTGATGGTGCACCGGATCGAGGAGTACGCCCGTCACTGCGGGCACGCCGACCTGCTGCGCGAGTGCGTCGACGGCAGGGTGGGCCAGTGACGAGCTGACGGGCGGCGGTCGCCTCGCGCGGGATCAGGCGAGATCGACCACCGCCTTGTGCGTCGCGGCGAGGGTTCCCGGGGTGATCCGCAGTCGCAGCTCGGCTCCCGTGGACACCACCTGGACCGTCGCGTCCTTCGACCGTACGGCCGGGACGGGGCGGCTCCACGTGAGGTCGATCGTCGCCCCGTCGCGCAGGGGGCCGGAGACACAGATCGTGGCGGTGGCGCCGGACTCGCGGATGAGGACGGACGCGGGTGCGCCGGCCGTGACATCGCCTACCGTGCCCGGGAGCCAGAAGTTGATCCCGGTGAGGCCCAGCGCGGGGACCCGGACGCCCTGGTGCTCGTTGGTGTTGGCCAGAACGCCGAGCCAGTTCGTGTCGGCCGCGCGCGCCGACGTCTCCGCCTGGGTCGCGCCGGGCATCAGGACGTAGGCGTACGTGGCCCAGGTGGGATCGGTGCCGTGGTCGAACCAGAGCGTCAGATACCGGCGCGTGAACGGATCGGTCACGGCGCCCTTGTTGACGTCCGACCAGGCACCCGTGCGGGCGACGCGCGTGGCCTTCAGCGAGGTGGCACCGCCGGGGAAGACGTACCCCGCGTGCCCGGCGAGATGCGCCCAACGGGCACCGGTGAGGGTGGCGCTCCAGCCGAGGGCCGCGGACTGGGCCGCTCCGTCGACGGTGAAGGCGTGGACGCCGGTCTCCCCGAGGTTGCGGTTCTCCACCACCGATTCGACGCCCGTGCCGTCCCGTCCGTGGATCCCGGAACCCAGACAGACGACCGCGTCGTCCAGGAAGAACCAGGACTTCTTCGCCAGGAGCGTCGAGGACAGCCCCTTGAGGTACTGGCCCACGGCCGCGTACGTTCCGTCGGTGGTTCCACCGACCCAGCGCACATCGGGCCTGGCCGCGCCCCACACGCCGCCTTCGCCGTCGGCGAGCGGCTTGCGGGACGCGGTGGTGCCCGGCAGCCGGTACGGGTCGACCGTCGGCCAGAAGTGGTCGCTGTACTGGCCGTTGGCGAAGTCGTCGCCCCACCAGTAGAGCATTCCGGAGCCGCTGTGCCAGGCACGCAGGTTCTCGCCGTTGCCGTTCTCGTAGTACGTGATCCGGTTCGACGCCATCGACAGCGCGGCCGCCCAGCCCGCGCGCCGGTGCACGGACCGGTCCATGCCCGGGAAGAGACGGTGCCCGTTCGCCTCGGGACTCGCCGCGGCCGTACCGCCGTCGACGGCCTTGAGGCGGGCGAGGGCGGAGACACCGAGAGCGGGGCTCGCCAGCAGCGGGCTGTAGTAGTCGCGGGCGATCCAGCCCTTGACCATGCCCTCCCAACGGGCCTTCTCCGCGGCCGAGGCGCTCTGCGCGAGCAGCGCGACGCAGGCGATGATCGAGTGGCCGCGCAGATGGTCGTCCTGCCGGACGCCCCGGGTGTCCGACTTCTGTACGCCGCGGCTGATCGCCCGCCCCGAGACGGCGTCCATGGCCAGGCCGTTGAAGAGGAACGGCGCGTACGCCTTCTCCACGGAGTCGAGCACGACCTGCCGTCCGCTGTCGGTGACCTCCCAGGTCGAGCCCTTGAGCAGGGCGAACAGCATCGAGAGACCGCCGAGCATGACGGCGCCGTACGAGCCGGCGTAGGGAACGTAGGTGTGCTGGACGAAGCTTCCGTCGGCGTAGAGCCCGTCGCCGCTCGTGACGTACGGGAAGACCGGCGAGAGCGCGTCGCGGGCGAGGGCGAGCTTCGCGGGGGACTTGCCGACGACCCCGCGCAGGGCGAGGACCCGGCACAGGTCGACCCGGTTGGCGCCGGTGGAGGTGCCGGTGTAGTTCGCGACGGCGCTGTCGGGGACGAAGTGGTCGACGGCTGCGCAGTGTTCGGCGATGCGGGCGGTGCCGAGGTGCTCGTACAGGAGGACGTCGATGTCGAGGAGCGCCTGCGGGACGCCGATCTGCCAGCTGTACCAGTTGCCGTAGCGGGCCTGGCTCGCGTTGTAGGCCTGGTCGTGGAGGTGGTCGAGCCCGGCGAGGATCTCGGTCCGCAGGGCCGTGTCGCCGGTGAGGCCCGTGCCGGGCTGGGCGTACGCCTCGGTGAGGGTGCGGAGCCGGTTGTAGCTGGTGTTGAGGTTTCCGGAGTACGTGTACGACTCCGCGTCCGTGTCCGGCTCGGGGTCCGCGTACGGCAGGTCCGGCCAGAGCGAGCCGCTCGCCGGGGCCATGGCGGCGCGCAGGTCACGGGCGGTGGCGCCGAGCGCGGCGAGCTTCGAGGCGAAGGGTTCGGCGGTCGGGACGACGTTCACGCCGAGGAGCAGGTCCCGCCACTTCGGGCGCAGCGTGTCGTACGCGTCGGCGGCGTGCGCGGGTGTCGCGGCGAGCGGTGCGACGGCGGCAGCGCCCAGAGCCGCCCGCAGCAGGCCGCGGCGGGAGGGCAGGGAGGCGGGGACGGAGGAGTGCATGGCGGAGCGGACCTCCAGGGGAAGGGCGCCCGGCAGTCGGCACCGGGCGTCAGAATGCCCGGTGCAGAAAGCGATTTCTACCCCCTGGAAGCCGGGATTCCCACGCCACGCGGGAAACTCGGAGCCGTTCCCTCCAGGGCGGCGGTCGGCAGAGCCCGACGACGCGCCGTGCCGGACGGCGTCACATGGCCGCGGACCATCCCGGAACCGACGGCAGGACCTTCTCGGCGATGCGGAGCAGCACCGTGTCGTCCGGCACCTGACCGTCCTCGCGCCACAGGGTCACTTCGAAGGAGCCGCCGGTGTCCTTGGCGTTCCGGGCCACGACGACGGTGCGGGCCGGGACGCCCGGACCGGCCTCGGCGTCGCTCCCGTCGAGGCGGAACCTGATGCTGATGGTCTGGTCCGAGTGGAGGACCGCCGGGCGGCCCAGGACCGTCCGTCGCTTCGCGTCGTTCCACAGGATCGAGGGCTCCCCGCCCACCGGACGGCCGTCGTAGGTGGCGGACAACGTCACGGTGTACGTCCCGATCTCGACCTCGGCCGACGGAGTGGCGATCCGTTCGCCGTCGCCGAGCCCGGAGGAACCGTCGCTGCCATGGGCGGACTTCACGGGCTCCGTCGGCGTACCCAGCAGTCGCGCGAGGTCGGAACGGTTCAGCACCTCGCACAGTTGCGTCCCGGTGACGCGCCCGGGCTCCGCCGGCGTCTTCTCGGGCTCCCCGTCGGAGCACGACGCGGGCCCCGAGCCGCTGGTGACGATGCTCGTGTCCATCGCCCAGCCCGCCACCCAGAGGCCGACGCACAGGGCCGGTACCAGGACCAGGCCCGCGACGGCCTGCCGTACCACCGCACGCCTGGAGAGCTCCGTCGTGTCGTCCGCCATGTCCCCCGCCTGCCCCGATCCCCCGATATGCGCCCGGGGACCTTAACCCGTGATCATCGGGCGGACAAGGCGATTCGGGGGGCGGGCTGTCGATCAGACGGACACGTTCCTGCTGAACCAGCCGCTGAACACCGCGTCGGCGTCGGCCGCACGCTGCTCGGCCCGCTCCAGGACCCTCTCGGCCTCCGCCCGCCAGGTCGCCGCGTCCGCGCGGGGCGGGGGCACGAAGGGGCCCCGCCCCGGCGCTTCGGCGGCCGCGCCGAAGAAGTCGCCGCCCTTGCGCCTGAAGTCGTCCGTCCCCCATGCGCGGCCGGCGCCGTGCAGCGGCACCTTCTGCAGATGCGGGATGTGCTTGGCGCAGTGGATGTACGCCTCCTCCACGGCGACCTCCACCCACACCTGGGCGCGGCGGCCGGGCACGGGGTCGGAGGCGAGCCCGGCGTGGGCGCGGCGCATCTCGTCGTCGGCCACGACCCGTGCCGTGCCGTTGACATGGAGGCCGATGCGGTCCTGGAGGAAGTCCATCATCAGGATGCCGACGTGCGGGTTCTCCTCGATGTTGCCGAGGCTGGCCTGGACGCCGTTGCCCCGGTACTCCGGGTAGGCGAGGGTCCGGTCGTCCAGGACGTGGAGGAAGCCGGGCGGCCCGGCCCGGAAGGTGTTGTCGCACTCGCCGTGCCGGTCGGCGGTCGCCAGGAAGAACATCTCCTGGCGCGCCGCGAACTCCCGCATCCGGGTGTTGAGTCGGTCCAGGACCTGCTCGGCGTAGAACTTGTCGGCGCGCTCCGCGGTGCCCATGCGCTGCTGGACGTGATGTTCGCCGTCACTGCCCGGGCGGGTGGTGCGCAGGGGCGTCGCCTGCCGCTGCCCGGACTGTTCGAAAGTGCTCAAGTCGTTGCCCCGACCAGTTCCTCGATGGAGTCGTGCCGTATGCGATGGGTGGGGATGCCGATGCCCACCAGGGTGTCGACGCTGCGCCGGATCATGCCGGGCGGTCCGGACAGGTACGCGTCGTACGTGTGCCACGGGCCGAACTCGCGCACGGCCTCCGGGATGCCGCCGGACAGCAGGCCCACCGGACCGTCGTCCACGACCGGGCGGACCGAGAGCCACGGGTGCGACTGCTGGAGCCGCAGCATGGTGTCGATGTCGTAGAGGTCGTTGTTCCGGCGGGCGCCGTAGAACACGTCGACGGTGCGGCGGCGGCCGTGCTGGGCCACGTCCTCGACCAGGGCCTTGATGGGCGCGATGCCGGTGCCGCCGCCGAGGCAGAGCAGCCCGTTGTCGGTGTTGTGGTCCACGGTCATGGATCCGGAGGGGGGACCGATCCTGATCACATGGCCGGGACGGGCGCGGTGCACGAGCGAGTTGGAGACCCAGCCCGCCGGCACGGCCTTCACATGGAAGGAGAGCAGCCCGTCGGAGCGGGGCGCGGAGGCGAAGGAGTAGTGCCGCCAGACACGCGGCCACCAGGGGGTCTCCAGGGAGGCGTACTGCCCGGCGAGGAAGGGATAGGGCTGGTCCGGCCGGACCGTCACGACCGCGATGTCCGGCGTCCGCATGTCATGGGCGACCACCTCCGCCTGCCACCAGGCGGGGGCGCGCAGCTCGTCCTCGGCAGCCGCGTCGATCATGATCTGGGAGATGGCGGTGTAGGCGCTCACCCAGGCGGCCTCGGTCCTCGGCCCCCAGCTCTCCGGGGCGTAGCGGGAGAGGGCGCCGATCAGGCACTCGCCGACGGCCGGGTAGTGCTCGGGAAGCGTGCCGTACTTCCGGTGCCCGCGGCCGAGGTGGGACAGGTACGTGGTCAGCGTGGCGGCGTCGTCCGCATGGGTCGCCGCGGTGAGCAGCGCCTTGAAGAGGCGGTCGCGCTGGGTGTCCATCGCCGCGGGGAAGAGGTCCCGCAGGTCGGGGTGGCGGAGGAAGAGCAGGGCGTAGAAGTGTGAGGTGACCTTGTCGGCGATCGGCTCGATCTCGGCCATGGTGCGGCGCAGGAGACCGGCGTCGGAGGTGTCCTCGGGCGGCGGGGCGGGGGCCGTCGGCTCGGGCGCCGGAGCGGGTCTCGGCGCCGGGGCCGGACTCGGGGTGGCGGCGGGCTGCCGGCTCGGAGCGGCGTCCGCGGCCGGTCTCGGCGCCTGCGCGGGGACGGAGGCCGGGGCCTGGGCCGGGTTCGCGGCCGGAGCCGGGCGCTCGGGTGCCGCACGGCCTCGGTCGGCACCGTTGCCCACCGGGCGTATCGGGGTGACGGGGCGACTGGGTATGCGGTCCTCCGCGCCCCGGGGTCCCGGCCCGTCCTGGTGAGGCTGCGGGCTTCGACCGAACCAGCCCGCTTCCCGACTGCCGCCACCGGAGCCGGCTCCGGGGCTGACGCCGGACCTGTCGCCGTCGGCCGACGTGGGGGTCGGAGCATCCATCGGTTTGCCTCGCCTCGAACTTCTTTCGGTCGGTCTTCGTACGTGGGGTCCGAGTGTGCCCCGATTTCCCTCTCCCTATCGGAATTCCCGGCGTTCGCCCCATCCCTTCAAATCTGGTGCTATGCACCGCACTTGATTTACGAGGGGCGCCCAGGCGTTCGAACGGGCTCGACCATACCCCGCTCGCGTGAATCCATGAACGGGAACTTCGGCCATCACGGCGGCGTCGAGTTCAGGCTGGTCAGCGTCGCGAGAGGCCCAGGAACTCGAACGTTTTCACGAGTTACCGACGAGTTCGAGCGATGCGACAAGCCGTTCATCACGCGACTCGTAGGAATTCGCTGACGGAAAAGGTACGAGGCGACTACAAGCCCTCACACCGTGGGCGCGGGCTCTTCACGTTTCCCGCGCATGAGCCGCTGCCACAGGAAGGTGTGGAGCAGGGCGTCGTTGTGGGCTGCCTGTTCGTTGTCGCCGGCGCCCGCGTGGCCGCCGCCGGTGTTCTCGTGGAGCAGGACCTCGTGGCCGAATTCGCGCAGTCGCGCGGCCGTCTTGCGGGCATGACCCGGGTGGACACGGTCGTCACGGGTGGAGGTCATCAGCAGGACCGGCGGGTAGACACGGTCCTCGGCGAGCCGGTGGTAGGGCGAGATCGCGCGGAGGTGGGGCCGATCGGCTTCGTCGTCCGGATTGCCGTACTCGGCGATCCAGGAAGCCCCGGCGAGGAGCTTGTGGAACCGGAGCATGTCGAGCAGCGGCACCTGGGCGACGATCGCGCCGAACAGCTCCGGGTGGCGGGTGAGCATCGCGCCCATGAGCAGCCCGCCGTTGCTGCCCCCGGCCGCGCCGAGCATGGCGGGAGTGGTGATGCCCCGTGCCACGAGGTCCGCGGCGACGGCCGCGAAGTCCTCGAAGGCTCGCGGCCGGTGGGCTCCGAGCGCTGCCTGGTGCCAGTCCGGTCCGTACTCGCCGCCGCCCCGGATGTTCGCGATCACGTACGTGCCCCCGCGCTCCAGCCACGCACGGCCCTTCACGGCGCCGTAGTAGGGGGTGAGGGAGACCTCGAAGCCTCCGTAGCCGTAGAGCAGGGTCGGTCCGGGGCCGGTGGTGGTGCGGTCGGGGCCGATGACGAAGTACGGCACCCGCGTCCCGTCCGGGGAGGTCGCGAAGAACTGCTCGACCGTCAGGCCGGCCGTGTCGAACCGCGCCGGAGCCTGCTTGAGGATCTCGGTGTCGGCGCCGATCTCTCCCCGGTAGAGGGTGGAGGGTTGCAGGAACCCCGACACATCCAGGAAGTACTCGTCGGAGAGGTCGGGATCCGTGTCCACGACGGTGACGGCCGACAGCTCCGGAACGTCCGTGAGCGGTGTACGTGCCCAGGCGCCTTCGGAGTCAGGGGTGAGGACCTCGATGCGGGTGCTCACGTCCCTCATCGTCTCCAGGATCAGATGCCGGCGGGTCCACGAGTGCCCGGCCAGCGCGGTCCTCTCGTCCGGCGTGAACAGCACCGCCGCCGTCCGGTCGCCCGCCAGGAACGCGTCGAATTCGAACGCCAGCAGGGAGCCCGCCCGTTGCCCGAGCCAGTCGGACTTGAGGGTGACGATCAGATGCCGGCGGTGGACGTAGGAGTCCGCGTCGTCGGGAACGTCGATCTTCACGAGCGTGTCGCCGGCGGCGAGGACGTACGTCTCGCTGCGGAAGAAGTCCAGGGAACGGGCGACGAAGTCCCGCTCGAAACCGGGCGTGGTGTCGCGCCACCCCGACGCCGCCACATCGACTGTGTCCGCCGAGAAGACCTGCTCGGCCTCCTC
Source organism: Streptomyces sp. NPDC056527 (assembly GCF_042794475.1). NCBI lineage: Bacteria > Bacillati > Actinomycetota > Actinomycetes > Kitasatosporales > Streptomycetaceae > Streptomyces > Streptomyces sp. NPDC056527. The sequence continues at coordinate 37,531 of NZ_JBHTTQ010000019.1, read as the reverse complement.
CAGCGGCGTACCGCGCCGCCATCGGCGCACGGTGCGCGGATAGCCGGCGTCCGTCAGCGAGCCCGGCCCGAGGTCCGTGCCGATGAAGACGGTGTCGGCGTCGATCCAGCCGATGCGCGTCTTCGCCTCCCCGACCTGGAACCCGTCGTCGACGAAGACCCGCGTGGCGAGGTCGAACTCACGGACCACCACGGCGTCCCCACCGTCGCGCGAGAGACACACCAGGGCCCGGTCGTACGCGGGGTGGCGGACCCGCGCCCCCGCCCACAGCCACTTCTCGTCCTCCGCCGCGGCGAGCGCGTCGAGGTCGAGGACGTCCTCCCACTCGGGGGCGTCCTTGCGGTACTGCTCGAGCGTCGTACGCCGCCACACGCCGCGTACGTGCGCCGCGTCCCGCCAGAAGTTGTAGAGGAACGCTCCGCGACGAGCGGTGTAGGGGATGCGGTCAGAGGCGTCCAGCGCCTCGCGCAGGCTCTCCTTCAGGGCGGTGAAGTCCGCGTCGGCGGCCAGTGCGGCCGCCGTCTCGGCGTTCCGCTCGGCCACCCATTCCAGGGCGGCCTCGCCCTCCACGTCCTCCAGCCACAGGTACGGGTCGTCGTCCTCGCGCGGCGTCGTCATGGAGGGCCGATCACCAGGGCCGGAGCGTGAACGGCGCGACCATCACCAGGATCGTCGACGACCGGCCGAGGACACCGATCCGCCGCCGCTCAGGATCGCGACCCTGGCCCCATGCGCCGGACTGGTGCGGTGTGTCTCCCATGGCCCCACCCTACGGCCCCGCGATCCGGCGGGCGGAACACCTGGCAGATCGAGGCGATGGGGCTCTATGATCACCGCGATGACTACTCACTCTCTCCACAGATTGGGGGACCCGTCCACGCAAGGTGAGTGCTGATGCTCACCGACACCGCGTACGGGAATTCCCCGCTTTCCTTCTGGCTGCGCGTGCGAGAGTTCGCCGTGCCGCCCTCCATGATCGAGACCGCGACCGCCCGCCGCTCCGCCGGTGACTGGGCAGGAGCCTGCGCCGCCGCCGGCGTGGACGTCGATCTCGACCTGAGATCCGTCTCGCGCACCCACGGCCGGGAACTCGCGACCCGGGTGCGATCCGACCTCCGCCATCTGGCACCCGACCTGTTGCGCTGGCATCTCCCGAGGGTCGCTCCCGACGGACTGCTGCGCCCTGGTCTGACCATCGCCCTGGCCCGCTACGAAACCGTCGGGCCGGACGGCGCGGGCCCGGTCCACCTCGTGGTCCGTACCCCGCCCGCGTGGGCGGACGGCGGTCAGCGCATCAGCCTCGCGCTGTGGGACGGATCGCACTCCGAGCCGAGCGCCCGCCGCCATCCGCACCCCCATCCGAGCCGGCGGTTCCGTCTCGACCTGCATCGCCATCTGTGGGACGCGCGCAGGACGGACGAACTGCGGACCCGGTCCGGATCCGCGCCGCCGCCGGACGACGGCCGTCCCCCGACGATCCCGGATGTACGGGGGACGGTGCCGCGGGACCTCCGCTGCGCCGTCGACCGGTGGGCCGACGAGGCTGGCCTGCTGCTCCGGGCCGAGGGACGGGCCGCCGGCACCGTCACGGTGCGCGTCGGGTCCCGGCAACGGCTGCTCCTGGACCTGGTCGCGGACCGGGACGGCCTCGGACCACCCTCGATGCGGATCGCCGAGGCGCCCGCGGACGGCGGCGTCTCCGCGCTGCCGGTACTGCCCGACGCGGCGACCTGGGTGCTGCCCGACCTCGAACTGCTCCATGGCGGACTGATCGAGGCCGACCGGCTGCACCCACTGGTCGCCTCCGCACTCGTACCCGGTCTGCCTCGGCCCGGGTCACGGCCGTCGGACCGGACGGGGCAGCCTCACATCGTGGAGTGCCGGGGAGCCCGTCACCGGATCGGTCTGGTCGACGGGGTGCTGTCCCCGCTGGACCACGACCCGGTCGAGATCCGCCGGGAGGAGTTGCTGGCCGCGCTGTCCGGCACCCCGCTCCCCTGTCTCCAGGCCATCGACCGGGCGCACCGTCGTCCGGACTGCCTCGAGGGGGTCCGCGACCGCCTGCACCACGGCGACATCGCCGGCGCGCTGGCCGTCGTCGAGGGCCTGCTCGGCCGTGACGCGACTCTGCGCGACGGCGCGCTGCGGGACGAGCTGGAGGCGGCCGCCCAACGGCGCCTGACCTACGGCCTGTTCAGGGCCGGGCTGATCGGCCCCGGCCCCGGCCGTATGCGGCCCGGGCCCACCAGGCGCCCCGGCCACCGCACGCGCCCGCGGCACGCCACCACCCACTGACCCGGGGCTTCGTCCCCGCACCCCCTTCATCTTCTTCACGACGAGTCCTCAGGTGATCACCCATGCCTTCGTACGCCCCGTCCCAACTCGTTGTCGCCGGCGACCTGCTGGCCCTCCTGCGCGACACCACCACGGAACCGCGCCCCGACCCCCAGCTGGAGGCGCTGACCCTGGCCGTCGCCGCCGACCTGCCCGTGCTCCTGTGGGGTGAGCCGGGGATCGGCAAGACCGCGGCCCTCACCCAGCTCGCCGACACCCTGGACCTGCCGCTCACCACCGTCATCGCCAGCGTGCACGAGCCGTCGGACTTCGCCGGCCTGCCGATCATCGGGGACGATCCCGCGGAGCAGGGTGTCCCGATGGCCCCGCCGGACTGGGCCGTACGACTCGTACGGGCCGGCCGAGGGCTGCTGTTCCTCGACGAGCTGTCCACCGCCCCGCCGGCCGTGCAGGCCGCCCTGCTCCGCCTCGTCCTCGAACGCCGGATCGGGGCCCTGCAACTGCCGCCCGGCGTACGCATCGTGGCCGCCGCCAATCCGCGGTCCTCGGCGGCCGACGGCTGGGAACTGAGCCCGCCCCTGGCCAACCGGTTCGTCCATCTCCAGTGGGTCCACGACCACGAGGTCGTCGTCCGCGGCCTCGGAGGGACCTGGCCCCGGGCGACGCTGCCCCGGCTCGACGCGGCGAGGATCCCGGAGGCCGTGGCCTTCGCCCGCCGTGCGGTGTGCGGGCTGCTCGGCGCCCGGCCCAAGCTCGTCCACCAGATCCCCGGCAACGAGAGCCGCAGGGGCGGCCCGTGGCCGTCACCCCGCAGCTGGGAGATGACCCTGCATCTGATCGCCTTCGCGACCGCGGCCGGCTCCTCCCGGGACGTGCTGTCCATGCTGGTCAGGGGAACCGTCGGCGACGGTCCCGGTCTTGAGCTGCTCGCGAGTCTGGACCGGCTGGACCTCCCGGACCCCGAGACGCTGCTCGCCGACCCCGCGAGCGCCGTCCTGCCCGAGCGCGGAGATCTCCGCCAGGCCGTGCTCGACGGTGTGGTGGCGGCGGTCCGCGCCCGCCCGGAGAAGTCCCGCTGGGACTCGGCGTGGGCGCTGCTGGTGCGGGCGATGGAGACCGGAGCCCCTGACCTGGTGGTCGTCCCCGCCACCACCCTCGCCTCGCTGCGCCGGGAGGAGTGGGACGTGCCGGAGTCGATCGAACGGCTCGCCGGAGTGGTGTCCGTGTCCCGGCGCGCCGACCGGGCATGCGCCCGGGCCGCGCTCGCCACACAGGCCGGCCGATGAGCGCGGACGCACCGGGAGCACCGAAGGCCCTGGACCGCGACAAGCTCTTCGCCGCCCGGCTCCAGGCCGCGCGGGTGCGGCCGTATCTGGCGACGGCTCTGTTCGCCCTGCACACCGTGGAGTCGACGAGGGTGCCGACGATGGCCGTCGACCGGTACTGGCGCTGCTATGTCTCACCGGCGTTCGTCGACCGGACCCCGGTGGAGGAACTGGCCGGGGTATGGGTGCACGAGGTCTCGCATCTGCTGCGCGACCATCACGGACGCGGTGACCGGCTGGCGCGGGCGCACGGACTGACGGGCCCCGGGGAGCGGCTGCGGATGAACATCGCCGCGGACTGCGAGATCAACGACGACGTGTTCGGCGACGGCCTGGTCCGGCCCGAAGGCGCCGTCCTGCCCGAGACGTTGGGGCTCGACCCGGGGCAGCTCATGGAGGAGTACCTGCGCCGGTTCTCCCTCGGGGCCCGGACACGGGACATCGCCTGGCTGGACTGTGGAAGCGGCGCCGACGGGCTCGAAAGGGAGTGGGACCTCGGGCCGGACGGAGCGCAGGGGCTCAGTGCTCAGGAGCGGGACGCGGTGCGGTTCCGGGTGGCGCAAGGGATCACCGGCCGTCCCGGAACCGTCTCGAAGGCATGGCAGCGGTGGGCGGAGGAGGCTTTCCATCCTCCGCAGCCCTGGCGGGATCTGCTGGGCGCGGCCATCCGCTCGGCGGCGGCCCGCTCGGGAGCGGGCGAGGACTACACGTACGGCCGGCCGGCCCGGCGGTCGGCCGGACTGCCGGGCGTGGTGCTGCCGAGTCTGCGGCGGATGCCGCCCCGGGTGTCCGTGGTCATCGACACGTCCGCCTCGGTCAGCGACGCCGAGCTGGGCAGCGCCCTCCTCGAGGTGGCCGCGATCTCCCGTGCCGTGGGCGGCCGTCGGGACCTCGTCACCGTGCTGCCGTGTGACGCGGCGGCCCGGTTCGTGCACCAGCTGTGCCGTTCCGAGGGGATCCCGCTGATGGGCGGTGGGGGTACGGATCTGAGGACGGGCTTCGCCAAGGCGCTCGCGTCACGGCCGGCGCCCGATGTGGTCGTGGTCCTGACCGACGGTCAGACACCGTGGCCGGAGACCCGGCCTCCGTGCCGCACGGTGGTGGGGCTGTTCCCGAGGCCGTACTCGAACCGTTCGTGGGACGAGGACGATCCCGACTACGTCCCCGACTCGCCGCCCGACTGGGCACGTGTGGTCGACATCGGGTAGCCCCTGCGCGTGAGGAGCGCCGATCGGGTACCTCGCGGACCGCACCCTCTCCACCAAGTCATCGCACCTGTCGAAAACCTGCACATCGTGCGCGTGACCTGGATGCGCCCCCTTCATTGCTCCTCGATCCGGTCGGCCGATCCCGTCCGTGTGGTGCGGCTCTGCCCCATTGATACCCCGCACGCGACGGGTCGCCCGGATCTGTTACTCGTTCCTGCGGAGAAGGTGTCACCGTTCGGTGAAATTAGCTGCACGGCTGCTGTCCGAGGTACACAACCACGCGTGTGAGGACGTCAACGGAATTGGCCGGGTAGCCCGTTCGCGTGCTTGGATCACCGCGCTGCGGCAGTCGTGAAGTACGGCCGAGTTTCGGTCTGCTGAATGACCGCAGGAATGGAATCCCCCCAACCAATGAAGGGTGCGCAACATGCGTAACGACCTTGAGACCCGCGAGATCGCCGACACCGAGCTGGACGCCGTTTCCGGCGGCCTCGTCAGCATCTCCGGCGGCGTCGCCGGCGCTGCGACCAGCGACGTCACCAACGTCCTTGGCGCCGTCACCTCCCTCCAGACCGTTCAGGGTGTCGAGGGCCTCGTCGCCGGCGTCCCCGGCCTGGCCTCCAACGTCACCGGCCTTTCGGTGAACACCTCCGCCGTCACCGGTCTCGCCGGTCTCTGAGCGGAATATTGCCCATGAACCCCGGAACCTTCCCGGTTCCGGGGTTCATGGCCTCCCCCGTGCCGAACCGAAACAAATGCAGTTGAAGGAATAGTCCGTGCAGTTCCGCCAGAAGGCACTTTCCAAGCTGCAATCGCCCGAAGAGCTCGACGTCCCCGTACGCTTCGCGCGCCCGCAGGGCCGCCTGGTGCTGGTCGTCACGGTCGTCGTCATGGCGATCGCGGGGTTCTGGGCTCTCACCGGCACGGTGTCGTCCAAGCTGAGCGCGCCCGGCATCCTCACCCGCGCCGAGGGCAGTTACCTGCTGCAGAGCCCGGTCGCCGGACAGGTGACCGACGTCCTCGTCGAGGAGGGCACGTCCGTGTCCGCAGGGACGGCGCTCCTCACCGTCCGTACGGAACAGGGCGACCGACCCGTGCGCGCGGTCGCCGACGGTCGGGTGACCACGCTCTTCGCCAGGATGGGTTCGGTCGTCACGACCGGCGCCGACGTGGCGACGGTGGAGCGGGTGACGCGTCCCGACGATCCGCTGGTGGCGATGGTCTACGTACCCGGCGACAGCGCGTCGACGATCCAGGTGGGCGCCGCGGTCGACCTGAACGTCCAGTCCGTGCCCCGGAGCCGGTTCGGAGTGCTGCGCGGGCGTGTGAAGGCGGTGGGCCGCGCGCCCCAGACGCAGGCGCAGATCGGCAGCTTCCTCGGCGACAGCGGGCTCGCCGCACAGTTCTCCCGGCAGGGCAATCCGATCGCGGTGCTCGTGACACTGGAGCGTTCCTCCGCCACCAGGTCCGGCTACGCCTGGTCCTCCACGGACGGCCCCCCGACGACCATCGACTCCGGTACGCCGGTCACCGGCGCCGTCCACCTCTCCGCGCAGCGCCCCGTCGACTGGCTGCTGCCGTGAGCGCCCGCGGGGAGGCGGCCCAGGAGTCCGAGGGGACCCGGGCACGCTCGCGTTCACGCTCCTCGGCCCGTCGGCTTCCGCCCGCCGAGCGTCGGCGCCGCCCCGCTCCCAAGGGCAGGAAGCCCCGGACCGTCCGTACCCCCACCGTGCTTCAGATGGAGGCCGTGGAGTGCGGCGCCGCCGCCCTCGCCATGGTGCTCGGTCACTTCGCCCGCTTCGTGCCGCTGGAGGAGCTGCGCATCGCCTGCGGCGTCTCCCGTGACGGCTCCCGTGCGAGCAACCTCCTGAAGGCGGCGCGCGGTTACGGGCTCCAGGCCAAGGGGATGCAGATGGACCTGGCCGCGCTGGCCGAGGTCAGCGCTCCGGCCATCCTGTTCTGGGAGTTCAACCACTACGTCGTCTACGACGGCATGGGCCGGCGCTTCGGCCGCAGGGGCGTGTACGTCAACGACCCCGGCAAGGGCCGCCGGTTCGTCCCCATGGACGAGTTCGACACCAGTTTCACCGGCATCGTGCTCACCTTCGAGCCCGGCGCCGGCTTCCGCCGGGGCGGGCGCAAGCCGGGCGTCATGAGCGCCATGCCCGCCCGCCTGCGCGGCACGGCGGGCACGATGGCCGCCGCCGTGATCTCCAGCCTGCTGCTGGTGGCCGTCGGCGCGTGGGTGCCCGCGCTGAGCCGTACGTACATCGACATGTTCCTCATCGGGAGCCAGACCTCCCTGCTGGGCGTCCTCTTCGTGGCGATGGCGACCACCCTCGTGCTCACCGCGACGCTCACCGCGGTGCAGCAGGCCAATCTGCTGCGCGGCAGGATCATCTCCTCGACCCTGGGCAGCGCCCGCTTCCTGCGGCACCTGCTCAGACTGCCCATCAGCTTCTACTCCCAGCGCAACCCGGCCGACCTGGTGCAGCGCCTGCAGTCCAACGACGCGGTGGCCGAGACCCTCGCCCGCGACCTGGCCGCGGCGGGCGTGGACGCCGTCGTCGTGCTGCTCTACGCCGTGCTGCTGTGGACGTACGACCCGCAGCTCACGGTCGTCGGCGTGCTGATCGCCCTGCTCAACGTGGTGGCCATGCGGGTCGTGATCCACCTGCGGGCCACCAACACCCAGAAGCTGCGCGCCGAGAGCGCCCGGCTGACCAACACCTCGTACAGCGGTCTTCAGCTCATCGAGACGATGAAGGCCACCGGCGGCGAGAACGGCTTCTTCCGCCGATGGGCCGGGCAGCACGCGATCACGCTCGACGTCCAGCAGCGGCTCGGGATGCCCAGCGCGTGGCTGGCGGTCGTCGCCCCCACCCTGGCCGCGCTCAACAGCGCGCTGATCCTGATGATCGGTGGTCTGCGGGCGGTGGAGGGGCATCTCTCCGTGGGTCTGCTCGTCGCCTTCCAGGCCCTGGTGACCAGCTTCACCGCGCCGATCACCCGTCTCAACGGCGTGGCCGGGCGCATCCAGGACTTCGCCGCCGACGTCGCCCGCCTCAAGGACGTGGAGAACTTCCCCGTCGATCCGCTCTACACACGGCGCGAGCCGGCCGCCCGTACCCGCCGGCTCAAGGGCCATGTGGAGCTGGACGACATCACCTTCGGCTACAGCCCGCTGGACGCCCCGCTGTTGCAGGGCTTCTCGCTCTCGGTCGGTCCCGGTCAGCAGGTGGCCCTGGTCGGCGGCTCCGGCAGCGGCAAGTCCACCGTCTCCCGGCTGATCTCCGGCCTCTACGCCCCGTGGGAGGGCACCATCCGCATCGACGGGATGCGGCTGGAGGACATCCCGCGCAGCGCGCTGGCCGCCTCGGTCTCCTTCGTCGACCAGGACGTCTTCCTCTTCGAGGGCACCGTCCGCGACAACATCGCGCTCTGGGACCCCTCCGTCCCGGACGAGGCCGTGGTCGCCGCACTGGAGGACGCGGCCGTGTACGACGTCGTCGCGCGGCGTCCCGGTGGCATCAACAGCCGCGTGGAGCAGGACGGCCGAAACTTCTCCGGCGGACAGCGCCAGCGTCTGGAGATCGCCAGGGCGCTGGTACGCCGGCCCAGCATCATGGTCCTGGACGAGGTGACCAGCGCCCTCGACGCGGCGACCGAGCAGCTCATCATCGACAATCTGCGGCGCCGCGGCTGCGCCTGCGTGGTCATCGCGCACCGGCTGAGCACGGTGCGCGACAGCGACGAGATCGTCGTGCTCGACCGGGGCACCGTCGTGGAGCGCGGACGGCACGAGTATCTGGTCGCGGCGCAGGGCCCGTACGCCGAACTGGTCAAGGAGCACTGAGGTGACGTTCCCTCACCAGCACACGGTCCACGACCCCCATGCGGTCCCGGGCGGCCAGCCCGCGGTCCACGGCCATGACGTGACGGTCGCGGGCCATGACCCCGCGCTCGCGGGCCACGGCCCGGCGGTCGTCGGCGGGCAGCACGCCGGGGGTGTCCACGACCCCGTCGTCGCGGCGCTCGGCGGACTGGGTTCCGCCGTCGACTGCGCCGGGGTGCGCAGCGTCCCCCTCGAAGGCCCGCACGTGCTGTGGCTCGTCGTCGACGGCGCCATGGACCTGTTCGCCGTCGACAGCGCCCAGCTCGGCCCCTGGCACTTCCTGGGCCGGCTGGAGGCGGGCACCCTGCTGCTCGGTCCGGTGGAGGGTCCCGAGCACACGCTGATCGGCCGCCCCCTGCAGGGCTGCGTCCTGCGCCGCGTCGAACTGCGGGAGCTGTCGTTCTCCGCCGGCCAGTGGGCGGCGAGTCAGTGGTCCGGCGAGCAGACCCAGTACGGCGCGGTCGAACCGCAGTTGAGCCCCCTGGAGTACGCCTTCGCGCTCGGCGTCGGCCGCGGTCTGCGCGTCCTGTACCAGGCACCGCTGGGCGGCCCCGCCGCCCCGACCGGACAGGGCGGAGCGGACGACGACATCCTCTGGATGCAGATCGTCCCCGGCAGCGTGCAGTACGGCGCCGCGTACGAGGGGTACGGCGGGGACGGAGGGTACGGAGAGGACACCGCCGGCACCCTGCTGGTCGACCAGGCGATGTGGCACGGGATGGTCGACCAGCAGTACCGGCTGCTCTACGCCCTGGACACCTGGATCGAGCAGCTCGAACGCGCTCACGAGGACCGGACGGCGGCCGGGATCGAGGCCGGCGAGGCCGCCCGTACGCAGGCGGACCAGGCGCTCGTCGACTCCATCGGCCGCTCCCGCGGCGGTTCAGGCAAGGGGGCGCGCGGTCGCGCCGGCGACGACGCGACCTACGCCGTGTGCCGGCTGGTCGCCGACGAGGCGCGGATCACCCTGTCCGAACCGACCGACGCGGGCGCCGCCTCCGCCCGTCTCGACCCGGTCGAGCGCATCGCGCTCGCCTCGCGCATCCGCACCCGCGCCATCAAGCTCGGCGGCAAGTGGTGGCAGGAGTACGGCGGGCCCCTGGTCGGCTACCGCGAGGAGGACGCAACCCCGGTCGCCCTGCTCTGGCGGCGCGGCCGGTACGAGGCGGTCGACCCCGCCACGGGCGAGCGGGAGCGGATCGGCAAGGACAACGAGGAGTTCTTCGAACCGCGCGCCGTCATGCTCTACCGTCCCTTGCCCGACCGGCCGCTGGGCCTGCCGTCGCTCCTGCGCTTCAGTGTGCGGGGCACCCGCACGGAGCTGCGGAGTCTCCTGCTGGGCGGGCTGGTCGCGGTCGGCCTGGGGGCGCTGATCCCCATCGCCACCGGCAAGGTGCTGGGCGAGTACGTGCCGAACGCCGAGAACGGCCTCATCGTGCAGACCGCGCTGGCGATCCTCGCGACGAGCATCGTGTCCGCCGCGTTCATGCTGATGCAGAACGTCTCCATCCTGCGGATGGAGGGCCGGATCGAGGCCACCCTGCAGCCCGCGGTGTGGGACCGGCTGCTGCGGCTGCCGACGAGGTTCTTCGCGGGCCGTTCCACCGGCGAACTGGCCAGTGCGGCCATGGGCATCAGCGCCATCCGCCGGGTGTTGTCCGGCATCGGCCCCGTCGTCGTCCAGGCGGGCACCGTCGGCACGATGAACCTGGTCTTGCTGCTCGTCTACAGCGTGCCGCTCGCGCTCGCCGCGCTCGCCATGCTGCTCGTCATCGCGGCCGTGTTCCTGGGCCTGGGACTGTGGCAGCTGCGGTACCAGCGGCAGCTGATCAAGATCGGCAACAAGCTCAACAACCAGGCGTTCCAGACCCTGCGCGGTCTGCCCAAACTGCGCGTCGCCGCGGCCGAGAGCTTCGCCTACGCCGCGTGGGCCGACGAGTTCGCCCGCACGCGAGAGCTGCAGCAGAGGGTCGGCCGCCTCAAGAACGTGGTCGCCGTCCTCAACGCGGTCTGTCTGCCGCTGTGCACCCTCGTGATGTTCATGCTGCTGGCCGGACCGGCCCGGGGCTCCATGTCCGCGAGCGAGTTCCTCACCTTCAGCACCGCCGTGACGATGATGCTCTCCTCGGTGACGCAGCTGACGGGCGCGCTCCTGTCGGCCGCCGCCGTGCAGCCGATGTTCGAGCAGGTCAAGCCGGTCTTCCGGGAGACCCCGGAGGTACGCGGCTCCAGTACCCCGCCGGGCGAGCTGAGCGGCGCCATGGAGGCCCAGAACCTCTCCTACCGGTACTCCGACGACGGCCCCCTCGTCCTCGACGACGTCAGTTTCCGGGTCCGGCCGGGCGAGTTCGTCGCCATCGTCGGGGCCAGCGGCTGCGGCAAGTCGACCCTCCTGCGACTGCTCATCGGCTTCGACAGGCCGATGTCGGGCAGTGTGCGCTACGACGGTCAGGATCTGGCGGCGCTCGACCAGGCGGCCGTGCGCCGCCAGTGCGGTGTCGTCCTGCAGAACGCCCAGCCCTTCTCGGGGTCGATCCTCGACTGCATCTGCGGCACGGAGCCGTTCCCGCTGGAGGACGCGTGGGCGGCGGCCGCGATGGCGGGTCTGGCCGAGGACATCAAGGCCATGCCGATGGGGATGCACACCATGCTGTCCGACGGCGGGGGCACCATCTCGGGCGGTCAGCGTCAGCGGCTGATGATCGCCCAGGCCCTCATCCGCAGGCCCCGTGTCCTCTTCTTCGACGAGGCCACCAGCGCGCTGGACAACGAGGCCCAGCGGGTGGTGATCGAGTCCACCCGCGCCCTGAACGCGACCCGTGTCGTGATCGCCCACCGGCTGTCCACGATCATGGACGCCGACCGCGTGATCGCCATGGCGGACGGCCGGATCGTCCAGCAGGGCACGCCCGCCGAACTGCTCGCCGACACGGGCGGCCTGTTCCACGAACTGGTCCGCCGCCAACTGCGCTGACCGGACCCGTCCCTAGGAGCCGACCGCGAGTTCCCAGTCGAGCTCCCAGAGTCGCACGGTCCCCTCCGAGCCGCCGGACAGCGCGAACCGCCCGTCGGGGGTCAGTGCCACGTCGTTGATCCGCCCCGAGTGTCCGGTGAGGACGGACAGGCAGCGACCGGTGCCGGTGTCCCAGACCCGTACGGCGCCGTCCCGTCCACCGGACACCGCGTGACGTCCGTCGGGGGTGAGCCTGACCACCGTCGCCCGGGCCGGTTGCTCGTCGAGGACGAGCAGACAGTCGCCGGTGGCCGCGTCCCACAGCCGGACGGCGCGGTCGCCGTGCGAGCCGCCGGACAGGATCCGGGTGCCGTCCGCGCTCAGGCACACGGCCGCCACCGGTCCGTCGTGGCCGCTCAGGACGCGGACGCAATCGGGTCGGGCGCCGTCATCGTGCCGTGGTCTCCTTCGACGAATTCGCGGTCGTCGAGCCTATCGAGGATCCACCGCGACGAGGGCCGGTACGGCGGTCTGCCCCCCACTCGGCCGGTGACCGGGGGCACACGACGTGCCACTCCCCCAATTCGGACATATCGTTCGTTCCGTTGGCCTGTTCCCGTGGAGGTACGCGTGTATGAGCTCATCGTCATCGGATACGACGACCCTGAGGTCGCACAGAACGCGTTCGCCACGGTCCAGGACCTCCAGCGCGATTACGTGGTCCATCTGAACGGCCTCGCGGTGGTCTCCGTGGACGCGGACGGCGATACGCATGTCGACACGACGAGCCGCATCGTGGGCGCGTCCGCCACGTCCGGGGCGGTGTGGGGCGCGATCTTCGGTCTGCTGTTCCTGCTGCCCGGGGTCGGACTGCTGACCGGCGCGGCGGTCGGCGGGCTGATCGGCAAGCTGAGCAAGTCCGGTCTCGACGACCAGTTCCGGCAGCGGGTGCAGCACCTGCTGGAGCCAGGTTCGGCGGCCGTGGTGATCATGGCGTCGAAGCTCACGGACGACAAGTTCACGGTGGCCATGCAGCCGCACGGTGGCACGGTCCTGAAGACCTCGCTGAGCGACGCGGACGAGAAGGAACTGGCCGAGCAGCTCGCCGGCCCCCAGTAGCGGCCCCCGCCTCCGGAAGAGGACGTCCTTCGTGAACACTTCGTCACCCCACCACAACCGCCCGGTCCGCCGTCGCGCGGCGAGTGCCGCCATGGCGGTCGTCGTCGCGGCGGTCGGCGCTGCGACCCTCATGTCGTGCGACACGGACAGCGACAGCGGGAGCGGCAACCCGACCTTCAGCGATCGGCCCACGGCGCCCGACACCGCGTCGTTCAGCGGCTCCCTGCCGTCGAACGTCGCCTCCGCCGGCGAGGAGGCCGTCGAGTCCGCGCGGGCCTCCGCCTCCTCGGCGGCCGCGTCGGCATCGGCCCGCGAGGCGTCGCGCAAGGCGTCGATCGGCGCGGAGGTCGAGCGCTCCCGCAAGGCGGCCGAGGACGCCCTGAAGAACGTGCAGGGCAGCGGGAACGCCCTCAGCGAGGTCTCCATGACCGGCAAGCCCCGCGCCGATTCCGGCGGCCTGCTGACCGTCGTCGTCACCATCACCAACAGGACGGACGCCACCGCGTCCTACGCCGTGCAGGTCGACTTCCTCGACGCTTCGGGCAAGACCGTCGAGACCCAGTTCGTCGGCGCGGAGGACCTCGCACCGGGCCAACGCGTCCAGCCGCTGGTGATCAGCCGTCAGCCGCCCGAGCCGGTGCTGACCCCGAAGCTGGTCAAGGCTCAGCGTTACTGAGCGCCTTCGGGCCCGCCCCGGCATCGAGGCGGGCCCCCGGCGTGTCAGAAGTCGACGGCGTCGCGGATCAGAGGGCAGGTCATGCAGTGCCCGCCGCCTCTCCCCCGGCCGAGTTCCGCGCCGACGATCGTGATGACCTCGACGCCCGCCTTGCGCAGCAGCGTGTTGGTCTGGGTGTTGCGGTCGTACGTGAACACGACGCCGGGTTCGAGGGCGACGGCGTTGTTGCCGCTGTCCCACTGCTGACGCTCGGAGGCGTACACGTCGCCGCCCGTCTCGATCACCCGGAGCCCGGGCAGACCGAGCGCCTTGGCGACGACCTCGACGAACGGCGTGGTGCCCTCGTCGGTGACCTCGACGCCGGGGGCCGTGTCGCCGGGCCGCAGGGAGAAGGTGTGGACCGCGTCCATGATCTTCGGGTGGAGCGTGACGATGTCGCGGTCGGCGAAGGTGAAGACGGTGTCGAGGTGCATCGCCGAGCGCAGCTTCGGCATCCCGGCGACGACGACGTGTGCGGCGGCGCCGTTGGCGAAGAGGGAGGCGGCTACCTGGGTGATGGCCTGGCGTGAGGTGCGTTCGCTCATGCCCATGAGGACGACGCCGTTGCCGACGGGCATGATGTCGCCGCCCTCGAAGGTGGCCTGGCCCCAGTCCTGTTCCGGATCGCCCCACCAGACGGTGGCGTCTTTGAAGTCGGGGTGGAAGGTGTAGACGGCCTTCATCAGAAGGGTCTCGCCGTGGCGCGCGGGCCAGTACAGCGGGTTCAGGGTGACCCCTCCGTACAGCCAGCAGGTGGTGTCGCGGGTGTAGAGGGTGTTGGGCAGCGGCGGCATCAGGTACTCGCGTACCCCGGTCGCCTCGCGGGCGAGGGCGACGTACCCGGACCGGAACTCGTCGGGCAGATCGGTGGTCGACAGGCCCCCGACGAGGTACTCGGCCAGCCGGCGCGGGGCGACGGAGTCGAGGAAGGCGCGGGTGTCTTCGAGGAGGCCGAGGCCGACCTCGTTCGCGATGATCTTCCGGTCGAGCAGCCATGCCTTCGCCTCGGGGATCGCCATGGTCTCGGTGAGCAGATCGTGCAGTTCGACGACCTCGACGCCGCGCTGGGTCAGCTTGTTGACGAAGTCGGCGTGGTCGCGCTGGGCGTTCTCCACCCACATCACGTCGTCGAAGAGCAGATCGTCGGCGTTGGTCGGAGTCAGCCGGCGGTGGGCGAGGCCGGGCGAACAGACCAGGACCTTGCGGAGCCTTCCCACCTCGGAGTGGACTCCGAGGCTGCGCGGGGAGGGGGTGGTGTCGTTGCCCGTCATGGTGCGTGCGCCTTTCCGGAGGAAGCTGCGGGTGCGGGTACGTGGGTGGGTCGACCGGTCAGAGCTCGATCCAGCCAACGGCGAGCGCGGCGATGCCGATGCCGGCACCGACGACGGAGACGGCACAGAGAACGGCCTCGGCCGGAGAGAACAGGCGCCGGTTCTGTTCGCGCCGGGCCTTGACGAACAGGAAGGTGGACGGCGCGTAGATGATGAAGGAGACGAGGACGAACTTGAGCCCGGCCGCGAAGAGGAGGAAGGCCGTGTAGACCGTGGCCAGGACGGCCACGACGAGTTCCCACCGCGTGCTCCGCCCCGTGACCTTCTCCCGCTGCGGCAGCAGCGCGATCTTCACGGCGAACGCGGCGGCCAGCAGGAACGGGATGAGGCTGAGCGCGCTGGTCAGGTCGAGGGCGAAGTTGAAGGCGTCGTCGGAGAAGGCGGTGACGACAAGCACGATCTGGCTGAGGGACGTGGTCATCAGCAGCGCGGGCGCGGGTACGTCGTCGCCGATGGAGCGCCCCAGGAAGCGCGGCATGTCCTTGTCCTTGGCGGCGACGAAGAGCACCTCGGCGGCCATCAGGGTCCAGGCGAGATAGGCGCCGAGCACGGAGATGATGAGGCCGACGCTGACGAAGACCTTGCCCCAGGTGCCGACGGCGGCCTCCAGGACGCCGGCCATCGAGGGCTGGCGCAGTTCGGCGATCTCGCTCATCGGAAGGATTCCGTACGACACGATGGTGACCGAGGCGAAGATCGCGAAGACGCTGAGGAAGCCGAGGACGGTGGCCCGCCCGACATCCTCCCTGCGCTTGGCGTGCCGGGAGTAGACGCTGGCGCCCTCCACCCCGAGGAAGACGAAGACGGTGGCGAGCATCGTCCCGCGGACCTGGCTGAACAGGGAGCCGGCGTAATCGGCGCCGCCGAAGTTGTCCGCGAACACGGACGGTTCGAGATAGACGAGCGCCAGGATGATGAAGACGATGATGGGCACGAGCTTGGCGACGGTCACGATCCTGTTGATCGCCGTCGCCTCCTTCACTCCTCGCCGGATGAGGAGAAAGAAGGACCAGAGGCCGACGGAGGAGAGGATGATCGCGAGGGCGGTGTCACCGTCGCCCAGTGCGGGGGCGATCGCGCCGATCGTCGACATGATGAGCACCCAGTACGTCACGTTCCCGACGCACGCGCTCGCCCAGTAGCCGAAGGCCGAGAAGAAGCCCAGGTACTCGCCGAAGCCCGCCTTCGCGTACGCGTACACACCCGCGTCCAGGTCCGGTCGGCGCACCGCGAGCGTCTGGAAGACGAACGCGAGCATCAACATGCCCACACCCGCGACCGCCCAGGCGATGAGCGCCCCCGCGACCCCGGTCTCCTGCGCGAACCGACTCGGCAGCGAGAACACCCCGGCACCGACCATGGACCCGACGACCATCGCGGTCAGCGTGAGGAGGGTCAGCTTGGCGACGGGCGGGGATCCGTCGGCGGCAGGATCCGTGGTCGTGTCCGCGTTCGTCATTGCCCACATCCTTCATGAACGGGGTGGTCCGAGCACTCCGGGCGGCGCCCGGTTGGTGCGATCGAGGGACGACGGCTCACGGGCTCCCGCTCCGTCCCGAAGCCGCACGGTGGCCTAGAGTTCCCCTGTGCCGTCGTACAGCATTGGGCAGGCAGCGCAGCTGCTCGGAGTCAGTTCGGAGACCGTTCGCCGGTGGGCCGACGGTGGGCGGCTGCGCGTGGACCGGGACGGTGCGGGCAACCGGGTGATCGACGGGGTGAGTCTGGCCGCCTTCGCCAAGGAGCGGGGCTCCGGGGTGTACGCGGTGGCGGACGAGGAGGTCTCCACGTCCGTGCGCAACTCGTTCGTGGGGATCGTGACGTCGGTCCGGGTCGACGACGTGGCCGCGCTCGTGGAGGTCCAGTCCGGTCCGCATCGGCTGGTGTCGCTCGTGACGCGGGAGTCCGTCGAGGAGCTCGATCTCGACGTCGGGGTCACCGTCACCGCACGGGTGAAGTCGACGAACGTCCACGTCGACCTGCGCTGACCGCGACCTCACACCTTCCGCCGCGCGAGGTAGACGCCGGTCGTCGCGGCGAGCACCGTGACGCACGCGGTGAAGATCAGCCCGGCGGCGTCCAGGCCCACCCACATCGTCAACGCCCCCACGCCCACCACCGGCAGGGAGATGCCCGTGTAGGCGACGACGAAGAACGAGGAGATCGTCGCCGCCCGGTGCGCGGGCGGGGCCGCGTCGCCGACGGCGGTGAGGGCGGCGCGGAAGGAGAGGCCCTGGCCGAGCCCGCCGCAGGCCGCGCCGGCCACCAGGAGGGGCAGCGCCTCCGCCCGGAGGGAGGCTCCGACGAGCAGGAGGCCGAGCACCAGGACCAGGCAGCCCAGCGGCAGCGCGGCGCTCACCGGCAGCTTCCCGGTCAGCGACTGACCCACCGTCGAGGCGAGGAACACCGAGAAGACCACGACGCCGGAGACCGCCAGGTTGGTGATGTCGAGGGTCTGGGCGACGAAGCTCGGCGCCACGGCGGTGAAAAGTCCGAGGAGCGCGAACCCGGCGAAGGCGGCGAGCGCCGAGGGGGTGAAGACGCCGCGTACCTGGGGCGGAACGTACAGGCCCGGCGGCCGGGGCCGGGTCCGCAGACGGGCGTGGGCGACCGTCTCCGGCAGGAGCAGGACGATGACGCAGGCCACGCAGACCAGCCCGAGGTGGACCAGGAACGGCAGCGTCAGCGGCATCGGCGCGTACTCGGCCAGCAGTCCCGACAGCAGGGGGCCGCAGCCGAGGCCGCCCATGTTCGCGGCGGTCGCGGCGAAGCCGGCGCGTGACTTCCGCTCCGGTCTCGCCAGCTCCAGCACGGTGACCGTGCCCGCCCCGCTCAGCAGCCCCGCGGAGAAGCCCGACAGCAGCCGGCCGGCGAAGAGGAACGGCAGACCGCCCTCCAGGAGGAAGCACCCCGCGCTCGCCGCCGCCAGGCCCAGCGCGCAGAACAGGACGGGGCGGCGCCCCGCCTCGTCCGAGTAGTTGCCGACCAGCAGCAAGGTGGCGATCACACCCACCGCGTAACTGGCGAAGATGACCGTCACCATCAGCTCGGAGAAGCCGATCTCCTCGCGGTACAGCCCGTACAGCGGTGTGGGCAGCGTCGTACCGGCCATGCCGATGGCGAAGACCGCCGCCGCCGACTTGTAGCCCGGGCGGCTCCGCCGGCGCGAGATGGTCGTGGTCATGAGGTGCTCACCCCGCCCCGCGCCAGGGCGAACACACCGAAGACGATCAGGCCGACTCCGACAAGCTGCGGCACGAGCCACCACCCGCCCCGCACGTGCTCCTCGTACAGCAGGACTCCCAGCATGAGACTCACCGTGGCGTCCCCCAGGGTCAGCGCCGGTTGCGAGGCGACGAGCGGCCCGCCCTGCATGGCGTGTTCGAGCAGCAGAAGGGCGGCGATCCCGGTCAGGCAGAAGGCGTACGTCTGCCAGGTCGTCAGGAACGCGCCCAGGCCGCCGTCGTCGAGGATGTGCATGGCCGCCTTCATCAGGGCCGCGGTGAGCGCGTAACAGATCGCCGTGGCGGCGCCCAGACATCCGGCGCGGGCGCGGCCGGGGGGCTTGCGCAGGCCGACCGCCGCGAGCACCAGGACCGCGGCGCAGCTCACCGCGAGCGCCGGAATCCAGCGCTCCAGCTCCACGTGCGTACGGTTTCCGCTGGGGGACGCCGCCACGAGCGCGACGCCGAGCCCGACCACCACCCCTGCCACGGCCGGCCAGAGCGCCTTGGGCAGCCGCTCCCGCGTCATCAGCGTGGCGATCAGCAGCGCGAGCGGCAGTTCGAGCACGAACAGCGGCTGGACGAGCGACAGCGGGCCGGTCGCCAGCGCCGCCGCCTGCCCGACCCCGGCCGCGATCACCGCGATGATGCCGGCCAGCCACATCGGCCGCCGCAGCAGATCGAGGATCAGCCCGGGCCGGAACGAATCGGACTGGGGGACGGTGAGCGCGGCACGGCGTTGGAGCACCGTGGCGAGCGCATTGCTGAACGCGGCGAACGCCGCGAACACGACCGGCAGGACGATGCCCATCCCCCGATACTCACCGGCACGTGCCGACGGCCGCCGCGACGACACCGGCCGGACCCCGGCGTTCTGCCGGTATTCGCCCGTCCGGACCCCCTCGGGCCCCGAACTCGGGCGAATGTCGGGGCTCGGGCGTGGTCCGCCGCGTTCCCGGTGGTACGTCGTTGGCCATGCAGCAAGGCACACCACCGACGGTGGTCCCGTTCCTCCGCACCGCCGCCGCCTACGCATGGCGTCTGCTCGTCGTCGGAGCCGCGGTGTACAGCCTGTTCGCGCTGCTCGGACGCTTCCACGAGATCGGGGTGGCGGTGTTCCTCGGTCTGGTGATCACCGCTCTGCTGCGTCCGGTCGCCGATCTGGTCGCCCGGGGGCTGCCCCGCCCGCTGGCGGTCACCCTGACCCTCCTCGGCAGCATCGCGCTCGTGCTCGGCGTGCTCGCGCTGGTCGGCGAGGCGGTGGAGGGCGAGCGGACGACGCTGGTGCGCGAGTTCCGGGACGGCGTCGAACGGATCGAGTCCTGGCTGGAGCAGCCGCCGTTCCGGCTGAACCCGGATTCCCTCTCGAACGTGCAGACCAAGATCGAGCAGTATCTGTCGAGCCACCGTTCGACTCTGATCAGCAGGGCGCTGAGCGGAGCGCATCATCTGGTGGCCGTGCTCACCACTCTCGCTCTGGCACTGTTCTGCTCGGTGTTCTTCATCCACTCGGGGGACCGTCAGTGGACCTGGCTCCAGAAGCAGTTGCCGCGGTCGGTGCGGGGCCGCGTCGCGATCGGCGGCAGCGCGGCCTGGCGCACCTTCACCGGCTACACCCACGGGATCGTGCTGGTGGCGGCGGTCAACGCGATCCTCGTCGGTCTCGCGCTCTGGCTCCTCGGGGTCCCTCTGGCGGTACCGCTCGCCCTGTTGGAGTTCATGGCCGCCTTCATCCCGCTGATCGGCTCGCCGGTCGCGCTCGCGGTCGCCGCGATCGTCGCGCTCGCCTCGCAAGGGCCGGTGGTGGCGGCGATCGTGGTCGGACTGATCGTGGTCATCGGCCAGATCGAGGGACATCTGCTGCACCCGCTCGTCATGAGCTGGGCGGTGCGGCTGCATCCCCTGGTGGTCGCGATCTCGGTGATCGCGGGGACGATCGCGGCGGGCATCGTGGGTGCGGTGGTGGCCGTGCCGCTCGTGTCGGTGATCTGGTCGGTCCGCACGGCGCTCCGTGAGGCGCACGAACCGGAGAGCGACTGAGCCCCCGGACGGCGGGTCACGGGCCCCGGCCTCATACGCTCCGGAGGGGGCATGGACGGCGCCGGTTTGGATAGGGTGCCCGACGACAACGGGGTTCTGTGTGGGAGACATGAGTTGATGAGCGGTCAGCAGCCCGGCCATGGCGACGCGTCACGGATTTTCCAGCCGCTGGCCGGGGACGACCCGACCACCGTCGCCGGCTATCGCCTGGCCGCCAGACTCGGCGCCGGCGGGATGGGCAAGGTGTACCTGTCGTACACACCCGGCGGGCGGGCGGTCGCCATCAAGGTGATCCGGTCGGAGTTCGGTGACGATCCCGAGTTCCGGCGCCGGTTCGCGCAGGAGGTGAAGTCGGCGCAGCGGGTGCAGGGGCTGTTCACCGCGCCCGTCATCGACGCCGACACCGACGGCCGGCGGCCCTGGCTCGCGACCGCCTACGTGCCCGGGCCCTCGCTCGCCGACGCCGTCCTCGCCCACGGGGCGCTGCCCGTCGAGACTGTCCTGCTGCTCGTCGCCGGCATGGCCGAGGCCCTGCACGTCATCCATGGCGCGGGCATCGTGCACCGGGACCTCAAGCCGTCGAACGTCCTGCTCGCCGCCGACGGCCCCCGCGTCATCGACTTCGGCATCGCCTACGCCGCCGACGCGACCTCGCTCACCGGCAGCGGCGTCACCATCGGCACGCCGACGTTCATGGCTCCCGAACAGGCGGAGGGCGGCCGGATCACCCCGGCCACCGACATCTTCGCGCTCGGTCAGGTCGCGGCGTACGCGGCGACGGGGGTACCGGCGTTCGGCGAGGGCACCTCGCACGGCGTCCTGTACCGGATCGTCCACCAGGAGCCCGATCTCAGCGCGGTGCCCGAGCGGTTGAGGGAGCTGGTCGGCCGCTCGCTCGCCAAGGACCCCGCCGCGAGGCCGTCGATCGCCGAGATCATCAGCCTGTGCCAGGCCGCGAACGCCGAGACGGTGCTGCGCCGCCCCGAGGACTGGCTGCCGAGCACGGTGGCCGCCGACATCACCGTACGTACGGCTGCTCCTGCCCCCGCCGCCGACCGGACTCCGCCGCCTCCGGGCTACACCCCCACGGCACCGGCCACGCCGCCGCCCACGGGCTACACCCCCACGGCGCACGCCGCTCCGGCCCCCGGCTACACCCCCACCGCGCATGCCACCCCGCCGCCCACGGGCTACGCCCCGACAGGGCATGCCACCCCGGCCCCCGGTGTCCCCGGGCCGGTCCCGGCACCGACCCCGGCACCGACCCCGGCTCCCGGATACGCCTACCCGCCGACCCACACCGGCCCGCAGGCCACGCCGTTCCCCGGCGCGCCCCTGCCGCCCGGGCCGCGTCCGCCGGCGGCCTCGCGCAAGCGGGGTCCGATCGTCGCCCTCGCCGCCGCGCTGGTCTTCGGCATCGCCGCGGGCGGCACGGCGTACATGCTGCTCAAGGAGAAGGACCAGTCGTCGAAGAGCAGCGGTTCGACGCAGGGCGGCAGCTCCTCGCAGGGCGGGCAGGGCGGCGCAACCACCGACGCCGGCGCCAAGCCGAGCTCCGGGCCCAGCACCAGGCCGGAGCCGAAGCCCGCCGACTTCAAGGGCATCAACCTCACCGCCGGGTACCACCTGACGCTCGGGGACGAGACCGTCCGGCCGCAGGACGGCGAGGACGGCGGGTACGAACTCTCCTACGACACCGGGGGCTACCTGGACGCCGAGAGCTCGGGCGGAAGCCTCGTCCTGCTCGACGCCGGCCAGGAGGGGTCGCTCGCCGCCTGCCGCGCGGACACCCGCTTCACCGAGAACGTCGACGTGTCGATGCTGTCGCCCGGTCGTCAGGTCTGCGTCACGACGGGTACGGGCCACATGGGCCTCGTCACGGTCCGGGGCTTCTCGGCCGAGGACTCCCCCAGCAAGTACATGACCCTGGACCTGACCGTGTGGCGCAACGCCGTCCAGACCTCGGGCTGAGGTCTCAGTCGGGGATCCCCGCCGTGTCGACCAGCTCCGCCAGGGCCGTGGCCAGTGCGTCGAGGCCCGGCCCGGCGGGGCCGCCCGGCTCCTTCATGTAGACGTCGCGGCGGATCTCTACCATCAGCGCGCTCACACGCGTGTCCCGGCCGTAGTGCTCCAGCGGCACGTAGGTACCCGCGAAGGGGCTGTCCGTCCCGACCCCGCCGAAGCCCCGGAACGCCGCCCGCGCCGCCGCGAGGAGCGCGGGCGGTGTGTGGTGGCGGTCCGTACCGAGGCAGATGGGCGGGCGGGGCCCCGCACCGTGCAGTTCGTACGGCAGGGGTGCGGTCGGGTACGAGTGCACGTCGATGATCACGGCGCGGCCGACGGTCGCCAGCCGATCGGCGACGGCGGCGGTCATGGCCCGGGCGTAGGGCTCGAAGTACCGCTCCAGGAGCGGGCGGGCGTCGAGGTCGGCCGGCCGCAGGACGGCGCGGTGCGTGGTCCGTGTGTACACCGCGCCCATCCCGACGGCGATCATCTCCTCCCGCTCGTCGGGGAAGCGCTCGGGGTCGACGACCAGCCGCGAGAGCCGGTTCACGAACCGCCAGGGGGTCGTGGCGGCGGCTCCGGCGGCCAGGTCGGCGATCCGCTCGGTGTGGGAGTCGGTGATGTGGTCCAGCTCGCGTGCGAGTTCCTCGTCGTCCAGCACGATGCCGTCGCGCACGTCCGGGGGCAGTTCGCGCGAGGAGTGCGGCACATGGAGGAGTACCGGAGAGTCCGGCGCTCCGGGCAGGAGCTGGAACGAAGGCGGTGCGTCGGTCACGGGCGGTCCTCGCTGTACGGCGTCGATGGCTTGTGGCTTCCGGCACCAGCATGATCAACGAAGCGGGCGCCTGGGGAGACCCGGGCGCCCCTCTCTTCACCGGGGGACGGCAACTCACCGTCATGGGTTGCCTCATGGGGCGGCCCGGGGCGGAGCGCATGGAGAGATCCCGTGGAATTCGGCGCACGAGGGTAGGCCCGCACAGGACTCTTGTTATACGTTCCGTCTAACAGCTTGCTAGACGCCACGTCTAACAAGCGTGGTGGCGCTCGGTGGCCTTCGCTCTCGTCACACGGGAACGGGAAGGGACGAAGCCGGCCGGCGTCGGGTCGAACTCTCTCGATTCAAGGAGCCGCACCATGGCAAGCAGCACCGTACGGCCGGAGAGCCGGGACCGGCGCGCGGAGCAGGACGTCACCGCGCGGCTGCTCGACTCGGCCGCGCAGCTGTCGTACGACCCCCTCGTCGAGGTGGACTGGGACACCCCGCTGGACAAGGACTTCCACGGCGCGAGCCCCGAGTGGAGCACGCTCTACGGCACGCCGTACTGGGGTGAACTGACCGACGCGCAGCGCAAGGAGCTGACGCGACAGGAGGCCGCTTCGGTGGCCAGCACGGGCATCTGGTTCGAGATGATCCTCCAGCAGATGGTGCTGCGGGACATCTACGCCAAGGACCCGACCTCCCCGCGCTTCCAGTGGGCGCTCACCGAGATCGCCGACGAGTGCCGGCACTCGATCATGTTCGCCCGCGGCGCCGCGAAGCTGGGCGCGCCCGCCTACCGCCCGCGCCGGGCCGCGGTCGAACTGGGCCGGGTCTTCAAGACGGTCGCCTTCGGCGAGGCGGCCTACGCGGCGATCCTGGTCGCCGAGGAGGTCCTCGACGTCATGCAGCGCGACTGGATGCGGGACGAGCGGGTCGTGCCCTTCGTCCGGACCATCAACAACATCCATGTCGTCGAGGAGTCGCGGCACATGAAGTTCGCCCGCGACGAGACCCGCAAGCGGCTGCGGCACGCGGGCCCGCTGCGCCGGCAGCTCAACGCGCTCGTGATCGCGATCGCCTCGTACGTCATCGTCACCAGCATGGTGAACCGCGGCGTCTACGCGAACGCCGGCCTGGACACCCGGCGAGCCGTCACCGAGGCCCGGACGAACGAGCACCACAGGTCGCTGATGCGGTCCAGCTGCTCGGGCCTCATGGAGTTCCTGGCCTCGGCACGTCTGCTCACCCGGCCTGCGCTCTTCTTCTACAAGCGCGCCCACCTGATCTGACGCCCCTCCCGCCGACCCCGCCGACCCGCCGACCCGCCGACCCGCCGACCCGAGCTGAGCCGACGACATGACCTACGCCATCACCCAGACGTGCTGCAACGACGCCACGTGCGTCGCCGTCTGCCCTGTCAACTGCATCCATCCGACGCCCGAGGAGCGGGCGTTCGGCAGCACGGAGATGCTCCACATCGACCCGAAGGCGTGCATCGACTGCGGCGCCTGCGCCGACGCCTGTCCCGTCGACGCGATCTTCCCCGTGGACAGTCTCTCCCCGACACAGCGCGCGTACGAGGCCGTCAACGCCGCGTACTTCGCCGACCGGGAGACCGAACCGGCCTCCACCGGGCCGAACTTCCACGCCTGGGGAGCCCCGGCCTTCGAGCGCGACGTGCCGTCCGACCTCGCGCCGATCCGGGTCGCCGTCGTCGGCACCGGACCGGCCGGGATGTACGCGGCGGAGGACCTGCTCCTGCACACCAACGCCGAGGTGACCCTGGTCGACCGCCTGCCGGTGGCCGGTGGACTCGTCCGGTACGGCGTGGCGCCGGACCACCCCTCGACGAAGAAGGTGGGCGAGACCTTCGCCCGCTTCCACCACCACCCCCGGGTGCGGGTGCGCCTGGGTGTCGAGATCGGCAAGGACGTCAGCGTGGAGGAGCTCGCCGCCCACCACGACGCGGTCGTCTACGCCGTGGGCGCCTCCACCGACCGCCGTCTCGGCATCCCCGGCGAGGACCTGGCGGGCAGCATCTCGGCGACCGCCTTCGTGTCCTGGTACAACGCCCACCCCGAGGCCGCGCCGGACGGGATCGACCTGACGGCCGAGCGGGTCGTCGTGGTCGGCAACGGAAACGTCGCCCTCGACGTGGCCCGCATCCTCGTCATGGATCCGGAGACGCTGGCCGGCACCGACATCGCCGACCACGCGCTCGCGGCCCTGCGCGCCTCGAAGGTGCGCGAGGTGGTCCTGCTCGGGCGGCGCGGCCCCGAGGACGCCGCGTACACCGCCTCCGAACTGCTCGCGCTCACCCACCTGCCCGGTGTGCGGCTGGTCGTCGACGATCACGACCCCCGGACCGGCGCGGCGATCGACGGCGCGGAGCCGGGCCCGCGCGGAAAGGCGGCGCTGCTGCGGGGCGTGGCCAGGGAGGCCGTGGACTGGTCGCGTCCGCCGGGGCCCGAGCGACGCATCGTGCTCCGGTTCCACTCCGCGCCGGTGGCGGTGCTCGGCGACGACACCGTGCGGGGCGCCCGGGTGACGGACGGCACGGAGCAGCGCGAGATTCCGGCCGGGCTGATGCTGCGGGCGGTCGGCTACCGCGGAGTGGCGGTGCCGGGCCTGCCCTTCGACGAGGCGACCGGCACCGTGCCGCATGAGGGGGGCCGGGTGACCGGGCTGCCCGGCGCGTACGTCGTCGGCTGGATCAAGCGCGGCCCCTCGGGCGGTATCGGGGCCAATCGCACCTGCGCCGCCGAGACGATCGGCACGCTCCTGGCCGACGCCGTCGCGGGTGCGCTGCCCGCACCGTCGGGCACGGACAGGGCGTTCGACCGCCTCGCGCGCCGTCGCGCCGGTCGGCTCGTCGACGCCCGGGGGCTCGCCGCCATCGACCGGGCCGAGCTGGCGCGGGGCCGCGCCGCCGGCCGCCCGCGGGTCAAACTCGGCACCGTGCCCGAGCTGGTGGCTGCGGCGAAGGGGGGCCGCCTGCGGCTCGTCCGGTGACGGCGCGCTTGCCGCTCAGTCCACGAACTTCTCCCACGCCGTCGTGCCGAGCATGCCCGTCTCGCCGATGTCCAGACCGCCTTCCGGCTCCACCGTCTGCCGGGCGGTGCCGGGGGCCGGTCCGATCTCCACGTACACGCCGCTCCCCCGCTGCGTCGCCGCGTCGACGGTCGAGTAGCGCCACACGAAGACGCTGTGCGCGGACTCGCCGGGCTTCAGCGTCACCGGGTGCGCGCCCGGGTCCTCGAGCGTGGTGATCGGTTCCGAGCCCTTGAGGACCGTCACGTCCATGCGCTCACGGTTCACGTCCCGTACCCGCACGTCCGGATAGCCGTTCAACCGCTGAACGCTCGTTCCGCAGTTGGTGAGCGTCACCGGCATGGAGCGCAGTCCCATGGCGGCGTTGACCATGCCGGTCCACACCTTGACGCCGGTGGCCGGGCAGCCCTCCGTGGACGTGGGACGGGGCGGTTCCGCCGGCGGGGCGAAGGGTACGCCGGGCTCCGCCGGCCCGGGGGCCGCCCGGGTCGCGGTCCGCGCGGGATCGGCCTCGCGGTCGAGTTCGGCCGCGAGGCCGCACCCGGTGGTCAGGACGGCCATCGCGGCCAGGATCAGCCCGTACCGGACAGGTATGACGGTCATGCCGCGATCATCACATGCCGCGTGGCTACTCGAACCGCGTGGTGTCGCCCGCGCCTCGGCGCACGATCTCGGGCTCGCCGCTCGAGAAGTCGATGACGGTCGTCGGTTCCGTACCGCAGTCGCCGGAGTCCAGGACGGCGTCCACCGCGTGGTCGAGTCGCTCCTTGATCTCCCAGCCCTGGGTCATCGGTTCGTCCTCGCCGGGCAGGAGCAGGGTGCTGGAGAGCAGCGGTTCGCCGAGTTCCTCCAGGAGCGCCTGGGTGACGACGTGGTCGGGGATGCGGACGCCGACGGTCTTCTTCTTGGGGTGCAGCAGCTGACGTGGGACTTCCTTCGTCGCCGGCAGGATGAAGGTGTAACTGCCGGGCGTCGCCGCCTTGACGGCGCGGAACACGTCGTTGTCGACGTGCACGAACTGGCCGAGCTGCGCGAAGTTCTGGCACACCAGCGTGAAGTGGTGGCGGTCGTCGAGCTCTCGGATCGTGCGGATCCGGCCGATGCCGTCGCGGCTGCCGATCCGGCATCCCAGCGCGTAGCAGGAATCCGTCGGGTACGCGACGAGCGCGCCTGCGCGGATGCTGTCCGCCACACTGCTGATGGTGCGCCGCTGGGGGTTCTCGGGGTGCACGTCGAAGTACTTCGCCATGGGGGCAGTCTAGGTTCCCCGCGGGGTCGGCCCGGGACGGCGGGCCGGTGCGGTTGACCGTTCGGGCGACCGTCAGGCCGCCAGGCGCAGCTCCTGGCGCAGGACGATCGCGTTGAGCCGGATCGTGTACGGCGCGATGTCCATGATCTCCAGGGCGGCGGCCTTCTCCTTCTCCAGCCCCACGGTCACGTCGATGCAGAAGGCGATCGCGTACATGTGGTCGCCGGTCTCCTCGTCCTGGAGGGCGAAGAACAGGTCCCGGTAGTAACTGGTCCGGTCCGGGCCCTCGTCGTAGTACGAGAGTCCCGGCTCGCCCTCCTGCGCGGCGAGGCCGGTGAACGCGTCGGCGAGCTCCTTCTCGACCGTGTCCCAGAACGCGGCGTCGGCGAACTCGCCGGGCAGCGCCTGACGCACGGCCTCCTTCAGGGACATCACCATGACCATGACCGGGGCCTGCTCCTGGAGCCCCCAGCCGCGGACCATCTTGACGACGGCGCTGTCGGGTATGGCGTCGGCCGCCTGGCGGATGTTGTCGAAGTCGAAGTTGACGGTGGCCGGGGCGATCGCGTCCTGGAAGGTCCGGTCGATGGCCCGGGCCTGGTCGAGATGGTCCGGGCCCACCTCGATGACGGTCTTGAAACTTGCGGTCATGGCTCCTCCGGATGCGTTGTGGTGATCAAGGGGGGTCAGTATGCCGTCTGGCGTCGGCCGGACACACTCTTGTCGTCTTGTCGACTTCGCCGGACAGTACGGGGATGGCGATCGTTGTACTGGTGGGCACGCTTGACACCAAGGGTCTCGAATACGGATGGCTGCGCGAACGGCTGCAGAGTCGCGGGGTCGAGGTCATCGTGGTCGACACGGGGGTGATCGGTGCGGCGCGGATACCCGCGGACGTCCCGCGCGCCGAGGTGGCCCGGGCCGCGGGCACGGATCTGGAGCGGTTACGGAGCGAGGGGGACCGAGGCGCGGCCGTCACGGCGATGGCGCGCGGGGCGGCGGAGGTCGTGCGGGGGCTGTACGCGCGGGGCAGGCTGCACGCGGTCCTCGCCCTGGGTGGCAGCGGAGGCACGTCGATCGCGACACGGGCGATGCGGGAACTGCCGCTCGGGGTGCCGAAGGTGATGGTCTCCTCGATGGCCTCGGGCGATGTCGCGCCCTACGTCGGCTCGGCGGACATCACGATGATGTACAGCGTGGTCGACATCGCCGGGGTCAACCGGGTGTCGGCCCCGATACTGGCGAACGCCGTCGAGGCCGTCGCCGGGATGGCGCGGGGATTCGCGGCCGTGCGGCCGCCGGCGGTCGACGACGGCCGGCCGCTGATCGCGGCGAGCATGGCGGGGGTGACGACCCCGGGCGTCGACGCGGCGCGCGAGCGGCTGACCGAGCTGGGCTACGAGGTGCTGGTCTTCCATGCCAGCGGGGCCGGCGGCCGGACGCTCGAATCGCTGGCGGAGCAGCGGCTGTTCGCGGGCGTCCTGGATCTGACGCTCTGCGAGCTCGCGGACGATCTCTTCGGCGGCATCCTGACGGCGGGGCCCCACCGGCTGCTCGCCGCCGGACGCGCGGGGGTTCCGCAGGTGGTGAGCCCCGGAGCCCTGGACATGGTGAAGTTCGGCCCCCTCGACACGGTCCCCGAGCGCGTCCTCGACCGCGACGTGCGGGTGCACAACCCCTCGATATCGGTCGTGCGGACGACCGCCGAGGAGTCCGCGGAGCTGGGGGCGCGCGTCGCGGCGAAGCTGCGGTCCGCCACCGGACCCACGGCCGTCTGCCTGCCGCTGCGCGGGCTCTCCACCCTCGGGGCGCCCGGCGGGCCGTATCACGACCCGGCGGTGGACGAGGCGCTGTTCTGCGCCGTCCGGGACGGGCTGCGCGGCAGCGCGGTCGACGTGGTGGAGGTCGACACGCACCTCAACGACCCGTCGTTCGGCCGCGCCGCCGCGGACCTGCTGCACCGTCTGATCCAGGGGGGTTGAGGCCCCTCACCCGGGCAGGTCGGCCAGGCGCCGGCGGTCGAGCGGGGAGGCGCGGCGGTCGAGGCGCTGTTCCAGGAGGTGGCGGGCCGCGTCGCTGTGGCCCGCCTCCATCAGCGCGTACAGCAGGGTCTCCTCGACGACCTCGCGCTGCGCGGCGCTGCCGCCCACCCGGCGGAGGGTGGGCAACAGGTCGCGCAGCCCCTCCACGGCGGTGGTCCACTGCTCCTCCAGGACCGCCTCGAGTGCGCGGCACAGGGGAGCGATGACCTCCCGCTGCACAGTGTCCGCGCCGGTGGCGTGGGTGCGCAGCCGTCGGAGGGCGGGCAGATCGCCCGCGGCGGTCAGGGCGACGGCGCTGTGCAGGGCGGTGAAGGCGGTCGCGGGCCGCTCGACCAGATCTCGGGCGACCGCGTCGAGCACCCCGCCGACCGGGACGGGGCCCGTCCAGTTCCGCGACATCCGGGCCCGCCACAGCAGCGAGCCGGAGTCGACGAGTGCCCGTACGCCGTTCACCTGGCGGGGGGCGAGCTGGGCGAACCAGCGGCGGCGTACGGCCTCGGCGTCGTCCAGGGCGAGTTCGTGCAGCGCCACGTGCCAGGAGAAGTGGGCCCGGTGCACCGCGCCCCGGCCCTGGCCGCCGATCCAGCCGTCGAGCCAGTCGCGGCCCGCCCGGTGCTCGCCGGACTCGTAGTGCACGTGGGCGAGGGCGTGTACGGCGTGTCCGGAGGCCGGCTCGGCCGCCAGGGCGACCCGGGCGAGGGCGCCCGCCTCGTCGATGCGCCCCTGCTCCTGGCGGAGGAAGGCGAGGAGCGAGGTGTGGAACCAGTGGCCGTCGTAGGCGGGCGCCGTGCGCTCCACCAGCCGCTGGGCGAGCGTGCCGTCGAGGTCGCCGACCCCGGAGAAGGCGATGGTGGGGACGGCGATGGAGAGGGCGAAGGCGTCGCCGGGGAAGCGGTCGAGGTGGTCGACGAGCGCGCGGTCACCGTCCGCGCCGCCGTCACCGTCATGGGCTCGGACGCGACGGGTGACGACGTCGACGAAGGAGCGTTCGCGCTCGTCGCCGCGTTCGGCCGCGCTGCGCTGGGCGTCGGCGAGTTCCCGGTCCACGTCGACGTCCGCGCCGCACTCGTGGCCGAGCAGGGCGAGCGCGGCGTGACCGAGGGCGAAGCCGGGGTCGAGTTCGGTGGCGCGGGCGAACGCCTCGGCCGCCTTCGCCCGTACGGTCACGACCCGGCCGAGCCCGCTGCGGAAGGAGGCCGCGGCGGCGGCATGGGTCGACAGCGGGAGGCCGAACTGGTCGGTGGGCCGGCGCCGGGTGGCCTGCGGGGTACGGGTGAGCGGAGCGAGCACGGCCTCGGCGATGTCCCTGGCCTGGGCCCTGATCTCGGGAATCGCGGTGGTCTCCCACAGCTCACCCCGTCGGGGGCTGCCGAGGGTGAACAGGGAACGCTCCGTGCGTCCGTCGGTGTCGCGCAGGCGGCCGGCCTCGGTGGCGACGCCGATGCCGAGCGGTCCGGGCGCCGCGAGGCCGTCGGCGAGCAGCCCGCCCCACAGCGGGTCGCCCGAGGCGTCCATCCGGAGCCCCGGTCCGGTGCAGTCGACCACCCAGGCCACCGTCAGCTCCCGTCCGTCGGCGAGCGCGACCGAGAGCCGGCCGTCCTCCCGGGGCGTGGCCGAGGCGATCCGGCCGGCGTGGATCCGCAGGCGGCGTGCGGCGCGGGCGCGGGCGATGGTCTCGGCGGTGGTCGGGGCCATCCGGTGCCGGTGGACGTTCCACCGGGTGGCGTCGCGGTCGAGGAACTCGGCCCGCTCCTCGTCGGTGAGGCCCTTCCAGAGCGCCACGATGCCGGGGCGCAGCCCGTCGAGTGCGGGCCGCCAGTCGCCGTGGTCGCGCATCGAGGCGGCCAGATGGCGGCGCAGTTCGATGCGGAGGCGGTGCAGCGGCAGGGCCGCGAGTCCCGTCGGCGGCGGTACGGGCGGCAGCGGGGCGACGGCGTGGGGCTGGGGCAACAGCCCGCTGCGGGACAGGGCGTGGACCGTGCGGCCGGGCCGGTCGAGCACGAGCGCGAGGTCGACGGCGGTCAGCCCGGTGCCGACGAGCAGCACGTCGTCGTCGGCGGCGACCGTGTCGAGGGCGCCGGGTGCCCAGGGGCGGGCGATGAACCGGTCGGAGCCGCGCAGTTCGTCCGTGGCCCAGCCGGAGGTGCCGGCGGCGGGTCCGGTGGCCAGGACGACGGTGTCGGCGGTCACCGTCCCGCCGTCGGCGAGGCGGAGCTCCAGACGCCCGTCGGCGGTGTCGGCGCAGCCCGTCGCCCTCGCGCGCAGACGGCGTACGGAGACCGTGCCATGGGCGGTGATGATGGCACGGCCGAGGGTGTCGGCGAGGTAGGAGCCGAAGCGGTAGCGGGACGCGAAGTCGGTGGCGGCGACGGCGGATTCGCCGTGGCGGCAGAGCCAGCGCAGGAAGTGACCGGGGTCGTCCGGGTAACAGCTCATCCCGCCGACCGGGACGTTGAGCCGGTGTTCGGCGACCTCGGTGGCGTACGCCGTTCCGCGTCCAGCCTCCGCCGCCGGATCGATCAGGACCAGGTCGAGGGGCGTGCGTCGGCGGGCCGCCGCCTCACACAGCTGGACGGCGACGAGCGCCCCGGCCGCGCCCGCGCCGACGACGGCCACGGTGGAGCGCGGACGGGCGGACCTCAGGGACACCACGGACACGACGGAACCTCCGGGCCAGGCGGGTGGGCACAGTTAAGTGCACTATGTCGATGAACAATGTGCACTGACAAGGCCGCCACGTCCCCCCGGGCCGCGCCGGATCGCTTTCGCGCCAAGCGTGAGACATTGAGGCGGTGAGGATCTCAGCAAGAACGGACTACGCGGTCCGGGCCATGGCGGAGCTGGCCTGCTCCCCCGACCGGCCCCTGAAGGCGGAGGACATCGCGGGCCGTCAGGACATCCCCGTCCGCTTCCTCTTCGTCGTCCTCAGCGAGTTGCGTCAGGCGAGGCTGGTGCGGAGCGTGCGCGGCCCGGACGGTGGGTACTCACTCGCCAGACCCCCCGCGGAGATCACCCTCGCCGACGTCGTCCGTGCGATGGACGGGCCCCTCGTGAGCGTGCGCGACCTGAAGCTGACCGGTCTGGAGTACCAGGGCGCCGCCGCGCCCATGCCGGACGTGTGGCGGGCCGTACGCACGAGTCTGCGCCAGGTCCTGGAGGGCACGACCCTGGCGGACCTGGCGTCGGGAACGCTGCCCGCGCTCGTACGGGAACGGGCACGGGAGTACAACGACGACGTACGGACCTATCCGTAGTCACGCCGTACGGACCCGTGGATCGTCACCGTGCGGGCAGGGTGAGTTCGCCGCCCCGGTAGAAGCCTTCGGTCTCCTCGACGACGTACGGCGCCATGACCTCGCGCCGTTCCCGTTCGGCGTCGGAGGACCGCCAGGCGTCACAGGCCTCCTGCGAGTCCCAGAAGGAGACTCCGGTGATCTCCTGCCCGTCCTCGGACCAGTAGGCCAGTGCTCGGCGCAGTCCGTCGGGGGAGAAGCCGGGGCGCCAGGCCCGCTCGAACTCCTCCAGGGTGCCCGGCTTGATGCGGCGCGTGGTCACCCAGACAAAGTGCCGCTCCATCGCAGCCTCCTCGGAAACGGGGATCGGCTTGATCGCGCTCCTCACCACGGTAGGTCGGCGATGCCGTTTCCGCCTCCGAGAGGGATCCGGCGGCCCGGGCCGCTAGGGCCGCCAGCACCCGGCGGTGACGGCGGTGGCGACGGCGACCGCAGTCAGCCGGTCGTAGTCGAGGGTGTCGGGGGTGTCCGTCGGACGGTGGTAGCGGGGGTTCCGGAAGTTCGCCGTGCCGGTGATCATGACGGCCGGAATCCGCGCGTTCCAGAACGCGGCGTGGTCGCTGCGGCCGAGATGGTTCACCGGGGGCAGCACGAGGCCCGCGAGGAGCCCCAGTGGGCCGTCCGGACGCGGGTCGCGCAGGGTGACGACGGGCAGTGGGGGCCGGGCGGCCCCGGCCGCCCGGCGCCAGAGGTCGGCGGCGCCGTCCGACGACCGGCGATGGACCACGAGGGTGAAGTCGCCCCGCAGGCCGTTCGCGCGCACGGAGGCGGTCACGCGGGGGAAGACCGTACCGAATCCCGGCGGCAGCGTCTGCGTCCCCGTGCCCGTCGCGAAGCAGCCGACCGACTCCAGGCAGATCATGCCTCCGACGCTGCGGCCTCGGCGCAGCGCCCGGGCCGTGACCCGGGAGCCGATGAATCCCAG
Source organism: Streptomyces sp. NPDC056527 (assembly GCF_042794475.1). NCBI lineage: Bacteria > Bacillati > Actinomycetota > Actinomycetes > Kitasatosporales > Streptomycetaceae > Streptomyces > Streptomyces sp. NPDC056527. The sequence continues at coordinate 4,105 of NZ_JBHTTQ010000019.1, read as the reverse complement.
CTCCTCCATGTCGAAGCAGGCGAGGGTGACCGCCGGCGGGCGCGGAAGCCCGCCGAGCAGCCGGGCGATCTCGAGGAGCGCGGCGACCCCGGAGGCGTTGTCGTCGGCGCCGGGGCTCCCCGCCACGGTGTCGAGGTGCGCTCCGACGAGGACGGTGGAACGGCCTCCCCCGGCCGTCGACCCCGGCAGTGTGGCCAGCAGGTTCGCGCCGCTGAGCCGTCGGTGCAGACGGAACCGCAGGGCTGCCGTCGGCCCGCCGGGACGGTCGGTGCAGCCGGGACGCCACCGCACGTCGAAGGGCTGCCGTTCGGTCCGCCAGCCGGCCGCGACGAGCTCCTGCGCCACATGGGTCTCGGCCCGGAGCATCGCCTCGGGCGCGTGGATCCGGCCGCGCGGGCGATCGGCGAGGAACTCCACGTCGCGCCGCAGGCGTCCCGGATCGGCCCGCCGGGTGAGTCGCCCGACGAGCGCCGGGACGTCTGGGAGCACGGCGCCGCGCACCTCGTGGCCGGGTTCCATGACCCGATGGTGACGCACGCCACGGCCTCGCGCGCCCTGCGGACGGGTGTTGCACCATGCCCCGGTGCGTGCGGGCGACGACACTGGGACGGCGAAACCCACGTCACTACCGGAAGGAAGCGGAAGAATGGCGACGTTCGATCCGATCACCCGTAGGCTTCTGCGACTCTTCGCGGTCCTGGACACCGACGGGAACGGGTTCGTCACCTGGTCCGACCACCGGCGGATCGTGGAGGCGTACGCCGATGCGTACGGGCTGGCGCAGGACGATCCCAAGATCCAGGCCCTGGCGCGGGCGTACTGGGCGCAGTGGCTCGGTCTGCTCGCCCAGGCGGTGCCCGGGCAGGACCGGCTGGACCAGGAGGAGTTCGTGGCCGCGCACCGCGCGGTGGGCTACGACGCGGACCGCCCCGAGCTGCTCGAGAACCTGGCGCAGGCGATCTTCCGGATCATGGACACGACGGGCGACAAGCGGGTCAGCAAGGAGGAGTTCACCGCCTACCTCGCCGTCTGGGGGGTGTCGAGCGACGAGGGCCCGGCGGTCTTCGAGCGGCTCGACCTGGACCGCGACGCGTACGTCTCCCAGCGGGAGATCGCCCGGTCGCTGCGTGCGTTCCACCTCAACAACGACGACCTGAACACGCCGGGCGGCACGTTCCTGGGCATCCACTGAACGGGGCGGCCGACAGGAGGCGGGTGATGCGGGGCGGGCCGTGGTGTGGTCGGATCGGCGTCATGGACCTCACAGAGGAGAACGACGGTTCGCCGGGGCAGGATCCCGGAGAGCGCCGCCGTGCCGCCCGTCGGGTCGTCGCGAGCCGGACCACGGACGGGGCCGAGCTCGCGGAGTTCCTCGACATACTGGACCTCCGGCCCGAGGTCGATCACCTCTACCCCGGCTCGGGGACCGGGGCCGAGAACTCCGCCCGCACGGGGCGGAAGGGCAGGGGCCGCACGGCCCGCTGAGCGGCGCTCAGCTCCCGGCGGGCGCGCATGAAGGGGCGGGGGCGGTCGACGGCCAGGACGGCTGTCGTGCGGCCCTCGCGCTCGTAGCGGCAGAGGAAGCCGCCCTCGGCCGTGGACCCTTCGACGACCCGCACGACGTCGCCTTCGCGGTGTCGCCCCGCGAACTGGATGCGCGCGCCGTACTGGTCCGACCAGAAGTACGGCAGCGGGCGGACGTCTTCCACGGTCCGGCCGGCCAGCAGATTGCGTACGGCGACGGCGGGTTGCTCGGTCGCGCTGGTCCAGTGCTCGGCGCGCACCCCGCCGACGCGGGCGACGTCACCCACGGCCACGACCTGCGGGAGGGCGGTGACGCAGCCGTCGTCGCAGAGGACGCCGTCGCTCAGCGGAAGGGGCGAGCCGGCGAGCCACCCGGTGTTGGGGACGGCTCCGATCCCGACGACGACCAGGTCGGCGGGGAGCGTACGTCCGTCGGCGAGCTCCACGGCGGTGACGGAGCTCCGGCCGTGCAGCCGGGCCACGCCCGTCCCGGTGATCAGTTCGGTGCCGCCGCGCCGATGGAGGTCGGCGCACACGGCGGCCATCTCGGGGCCGAGTTGCGGCAGCAGCGGGAGCGGCGCGGCCTCCACCACGGCGACGTCGTGGCCGAGTGCGGCGCAGGAGGACGCGGTCTCGGCGCCGATGAACCCGCCGCCGATGACGACGACCCGCAGACCGCCGCCGACAAGGGCGGCCCGCAGGGCGCGGGCGTCGTCGAGCGTGCGCAGGGAGTGGACGCCGGGGAGTCCGCCGGTCCCCGGCAGCCTGCGCGCGGAGGCGCCGGTGGCGATCACGAGTCCGTCGGTGACGAGGGTGCGGCCGTTCTCCAGGAGGATCGCGCTGCCGTGTGTGTCGAGGCTCCGGGCGCGGGTGCCGAGGAGCCACTCGGCGTCGAGTCCGGCCTCCTCCTCGGGGTCGGTGAGGGCCAGTTGCTCCTCGCCGGCCCGCCCTGAGAGGAAGTCCTTGGACAGTGGCGGTCGGTCGTAGGGCCGGTGGGGCTCCTCCCCCACGATCACGAGCCGCCCGTCGAAACCCTGGCTCCGCAACTCGCGGGCGGCGTAGAGGCCGGCGAGCGAGGCGCCGACGACCGTGACGGTCCTCATGCCGCGGTGCCTTCCTGTACGGCGGGCCGGACATGGATGACGCCGCCCTCGACGACGACCTCGTGGGTGCGGACGGGGCGCCGCGCGGGCAGGCAGGTCGGCTGCCCGGTACGAAGGTCGAATGAGGCGGCGTGGAGCGGGCATTCGACCAGACAGCCTTCGAGCCACCCCTCGGAGAGAGAGGCGTCCTGATGGCTGCACGTGTCGTCGATGGCGTAGAACGCGCCGTCGGCGTTGAACACCGCGATCGGCGGAGTGGTGTCGATTCGGACGGATTCGCCCACGGGGAGGTCTTCAAGGCGGCAGACGGGAATCACGGGCCCCCCTCGGTCCAGGAGTGATCTGCAGGACGCTTCGGTAACATCAGGTTGCGTATGGCGCATGAGGGAGCGCTATGCGCAACAGAATCCGGTCGGGGTGCCCGCCGCGTCAAGGGCTTCCCGAAGATGCGTGCCCAAGGGGCCGCAAGATGGCGAGAGTTGAGCTATGACCCGCGACCGCGCAGCAGCCCGACCGCCCGAGGAGCCGGCGACGACCGAGGAGACCCCGGAACGCACACCCAGAGGAGGGGCGGGGGCGATCCAGTCGGTGGACCGCGCCGTCAGCGTCCTCGAGATCCTGGCCCGGCACGGCGAGGTCGGGGTCACCGAGATCGCCGACGAGCTGGACGTGCACAAGTCCACCGCGTTCCGGCTGCTCGGGGTGCTGGAGAACCGGGGCCTGGTCTCCCAGGCGCAGGACCGGGGCAAGTACTTCCTCGGCGCCGGCATCCTGCGCCTGGCGGGGGCCGCGGCCGTACGGCTGGACATCTCGCAGGAGGCGGCGCCCGTCTGCCGTGAACTCGCCGACGAACTGGGCGAGACGGTCAACATCGCCGTCCTCGACGACGACGCGGCCGTCAACATCATGCAGGCCCGCGGACCCGCCTCCGTCACCGCGCAGAACTGGCTGGGCCGGCGCACCCCCCTGCACGCCACCTCCAGCGGCAAGGTGCTCCTGGCCCATCTGCCCGTGACCTTGCGCGAGGGCCTCCTCGCCCGGGCGCTGCCGCGGTTCACGGAGCACACGGTGACCAGCGCGGGGATGCTGCGCGCCGAACTGGACTCGGCGTACGCGCAGGGATTCGCCATCGCGGCCGAGGAGTTGGAGCTGGGGCTCCACGCGGTCGCCGCACCGGTGCGGGCGCACGACGGCCGGGTCATCGGCGCGATCAGCGTCTCCGGTCCGGCCTACCGGCTGGAGCGCGAGCGCCTCGCCGAGCTCGCCGCACGGACCGTCGTCGCGGCCGACGAGCTGTCCCGGCGCATGGGTTACGGCTTCTGACCGGAACCTTCCAGCACTGCCCCTCACGACGCGGGGGCCGGGGGACCCCGCCCCCCCGCGGCGGGTGTGGGGGGCGGTTAGCTACCCCCCCGGGGTTTTGCCGACGGTTAAGACCGCCGCTTGACGGGCCCCTGTCACCCGTGAAACAAAGTTAC
>NZ_JBHTTQ010000018.1:0-95967 GCF_042794475.1 Streptomyces sp. NPDC056527 | reverse complement strand
CCACGGGGCCGGCCGCCGGAATCAACAGCTGGGACCTACTTCGCCGTGGCCGGAGCGCCGACCGGGGCCTTCTTCTCGCCGCCGGAGGGGGCGGCGGCGGGGGCGGTGTGCGCGGCCGAGGCCACGGCGGTGCGCCGCAGACCGAGGACCGAGACCACGACGATGGCCACGGAGAGGCCGGTCGTGAACCAGAAGGCGCCCTGGAAGCCGCTGAGCGGGATGGTCGCGACCTTGGCGCCGTGCACCACGCCGGCGAGGGCGACGCCGACCGCGAGGCCGATGCCGACACCCAGCTGACGGCTGGAGTTGAACAGGCCGGAGGCGAGGCCCATCTGCGGACCGCTGACACCGCTGGTGCCCGCGATGGCCGTGGAGATCATCATCACCGTCACGCCGAGGCCGATCAGGACACCACCGGGCAGCACGCCCAGCCAGTACGAGCTGTCCGCGGTGACCTGCGCCAGCAGCGCCGCACCGGCGGCCAGCAGCACACCGCCGGCGATCAGTACATTGCGGGCACCGAGCTTGTGGGTGAGCTTGACGACCGGGAGGCTCGCCAGGAAGACCACGAAGGCCTGCGGGAAGAAGCCCATGCTCGCCCGCAGCGCGGAGTAGCCGAGCACCTGCTGCATGTACATGGTGATGAAGAAGGTCGACACCGACATCACGCCACCGGACAGGAACGCGATCCCGTTGCCCGCCGACAGCGCGCGGTTACGGAAGATCGACAGCGGGACGAGGGGGCCGGAGACCCGGGTCTGGACGACCAGGAAGACGATCAGCAGGGCGGCGCCGCCGCCCAGCGAGGCGAGGACGCTCGTGGCGCCCCAGCCCTTGCCGGAGGCCTCGGTCAGGCCGTAGGTGAGGGCGCACATCGCGGAGGTGACCAGGAGCGCGCCGGGCAGGTCCAGCTTCGCGGAGCCGGAGCCCTTGTGGTCGGCGAGGAGCCGGCGGGCGGCCAGGGCGACGAGCAGGATGCCGACCGGGACGTTGACGAGCATCACGGCGCGCCAGGTGAGGAACTCGGTGAGCAGGCCGCCCGCGACCACGCCGCCGGTGAAGCCGGCCGAGGAGACAGCGCCGAAGACGCCCATCGCCTTCACACGCTCGGGGCCCTCGGGGAAGCCGCCCGCGATCATCGCGAGGACCGCGGGGGAGACGGCCGCGGCCGACAGACCCTGGACCGCGCGGGCGAGCACGAGGATCCACGGCTCGTTGGCGATACCGCCGACGAGCGAGGCGATCGTGAAGACCGCCAGACCGGTCACGAACATGCGCTTGCGGCCGAAGGCGTCACCGGCACGGCCGCCGAGCAGCAGGAAGCCGCCGTAGAAGAGCGCGTACGCGCCGACGACCCACTGCAGTCCGCTGGCGGTGAACCCGAGGTCACGCTGCATGGCGCCCAGGGCCACGTTCACGATGGCGAAGTCGAGGACGAGCATGAACTGTGCGGCGCACAGCAGGCCGAGCGGCGGCCGGGTGGACCCGGCCGTGCTGGTGGAGCTGGTCATGATGTTCCTTTCACGGGGAGAGATGCGGGAGCGGGGGATACCGGCGAAAGTGATTGGCCGGTAGGGTCTGCGGGATGACGGAACCCAAGCGCGTGCGACAGCCGGGCGACCGTGAGGTGGCCCCCGGCCGGCTCGCTCTGGTGCAGTCCTTCGTCAACAGCGTCAATGTCGAGTTCGGGCCGGACGAGTTCACGTCCGTCGCGGGGCTGACGCGGTGGATGGAGCGGCAGGGCTTCCCCGCGGGAGCCCTCGCCCCCTCCGAGCCCGACCGCGTCGAGGCGGTCGAGGTCCGGGAGGCGCTGCGCGCCCTCATGCGGGAGAACAACGGAGCCGACGCCGACCCGGCGGCCCGCGCCGTCGTCGAACGCGTCGCCGCCGACTGCCCGTTGGTCCTGGCCTTCGGCGAGGACGGCGTCCCCGGCCTGCGTCCCGGCTCCACCGGCACCCGCGGCATGATCGGCCGGATCCTGGCGATCGTCGTCGAGGCCGCCGGCGACGGTTCCTGGCAGCGCCTGAAGGCCTGTCACGAGCACCGCTGCGAGTGGGCCTTCTACGACCGGGCCCGCAACCGCAGCGGCCGTTGGTGCTCCATGGCCGTCTGCGGCACGCGCTCCAAGATGCAGACCTACCGTCAGGGGCTGCGCACCCCGGCCGGCGCCCGCTGACAGCAGCGCCGCCACGGACCGTACGGCGTCCGCGGGCCGTAACGCGCCGACCGGGCTCTCGGCCACCGGCGCGGTCACGGCGCGTACTCCTTGCCGAGCAGCATCCGGGCCACGGTCAGCTTGGTGGCCGCCGCGGTGCCGTCCGCGAGCTGGAGGCCGATGACGTCCCGCAGCCGCTGGGCGACCGGGCCGTCCTCGCTCCACCCCTGGTGGCCCATGGTCAGCAGCGCCTGATGCACGGCCTCCACGGCCGCCTTCGGCGCCCACCACTTGGCCATGTTCGACGGGATGCGGGGATCCTCGCCCCGGTCCGCCTTCCACAGCGCCTCGAAGGAGACCAGCCGGGCCGCATGCAGCAGGGTGGTGTGCTCGACGAGCGGGAACACCACCGACTGGAAGCGGCTGATCGGCTGCCCGAAGGCGGTGCGCCCGGTGGCATGCGCGTACGCCTCCGCGAGGGCGGCGTCCCCGACGGCGATCGCCATCAGCGCGATGTACGCCCGGGAGACCCCGAAGCCGCGCATCACCGCGCCGAAGCCCCCGCCGGGAGTCCCGACCAGGTCCTCGGGCCCGACCCGCAGACCGTCGAAGACGATCCGGCCGCGTCCGCCGGAGCGGCAGCCGAGGTCGGTCAGCGGCTCCTTGCGGACCCGGTCGCCGTCGAGCCGGGTGTAGAACGCGCTGATGCCGTGCGCGCCCTCGCCGCCCGTCCGGGCGAAGACCAGCGCGTGGGTGGCATAGGCGGTGACCATGATCGAGGTCTTCTCGCCGGAGAGCAGCCAGCCGTCGCCGTCGGGCTCGGCGCGCATCTCGATGCCCGCCGCGTCCGTCCCGTGACCGGCCTCGGTCAGCGCGAGCGCCACCACGGCCTCGCCGCGGGCGATCGGCGGCAGCCAGCGCTCCAGCTGCTCCGGGCTGCCGTTGGCGGCCAGGACACCGCCGATGAGCGCGGCGTTGAGCACGGGGAAGCACACGGACAGATCGGCCGCCGCCAGCTTCTCGAGCGCGATGCCCGCGCTGACGGCGTCGAGCCCCTGCCCGCCGTACTCCTCGGGCACCCGCAGCGCGAACAGACCGGCCGCGGCCATGTCCTCGATCAGACCCGGGCGGTACGCGCCGCGACGGTCGTTCTCCTGACGGTGCGGGGCGATCTTCTCGCCGGCGAACTCCTCTATGCGCTTGGCCAGTTCGTCCTGCCGCGCGGTGAAGGCGTAGTTCATGAGGCCGTGCGTCCTTCCTGGGCCCGGAGCCGGTCCCGCAGAGCGAATTTCTGGATCTTTCCGGAGGGGGTCCTCGGCAGGGCCGGCACCAGTTCCAGCCGCTCGGGCCAGTACGTACGCGCCATGCCGAGCCCGGCGAGATGGCTGCGCACGCCCTCCAGGTCGGGGGCGGCCGCGCCGGTGGTGACGAGGAACGCGCAGGCGCGCTCCCCGAGCCGCTGGTCCGGGTAGCCGACCACGGCGACGTCCTTGACCACGGGGTGGCGCAACAGGGCCGCCTCGACCTCCACCACCGGGATGTTCTCGGCGCCCCGCATGATCACGTCCTTGACCCGGCCCGTGATCCGTATCCCGTCGTGGCCGTCGGCCCGGGCGAGATCACCGGTGTCGAACCAGCCGTCGGCGGTCACCGAGGCGTCGTACACGTCCTGGCGCCGGAAGTAGCCCAGGCACTGGGCGGACCCGCGCACCTGGAGATGTCCGGGGGTGCCCGTCGCCACCGGCTCGCCGTCCTTGCCGACGATCCGGACCTCCATGCCGGGCACGGTGGTGCCGTCGCTCTCGGCGGCGCGCAGCACCGGCTGTCCGGGGCGGGTGACGGTGACACAGCCGTTCTCCGTCATGCCCCACAGCGCGTACACCCGGCAGCCGAGCACCTCGCGCGCGTCCTCCACGAGCAACGGCGCTATCGGCGCGCTGCCGGTGGCGAAGCTGCTCAGCGCCGACAGGTCGTGGGGCGTCTCGCGCTGGGCGTAGATCAGATCGGAGAGGAAGGTCGGAGCTCCCATGAAGAACGTCACCCGCTGCTCCTGGAGCGTCCGCAGCATCTGCCGCGGATCCCAGCGGTCCACCTGCACGGCGGTCGCGCCGAGCAGCAGCGGCATCACGAAGTTCCAGGTGAAACCGGCCTGATGGGTGGTCGGCGACCCCATCGCGGTGACCTCGGAGCCGGTCAGGCCGAGCACATCGGCCTGCGCCTTGTTCATCGAGTACAGGGTGTTGTGGCTGTGCAGCACACCCTTGGGCTCACCGGTGGTCCCGGAGGTGAACATGATCTGGGCGGCGTCGTCCGGCCCGGCCTCGACCGCGTCGAGGGAGGCGAGCAGCTCCGGATCGGGCTCGGGCCCGTACAGATCGCGTACGAAGTCCAGCGCGCCGGCCTCGATGTCACCGGTACCGGCGCCGAGCAGCACCCGGTGTCGCAGGGTCGGCACGGCCTCGGCGATCTCGGCGGCCATCTCCCCGTAGGAGAAACCGCGCACCTCGCTGGCGGCGATGTAGACCGGGCTCGCGGTGAGCCGGGTCATGAACTCCACCTCGCGCCGGCGCATCACCGGAACCACCGGGCCCGCGACCGCGCCGACCCGGGCGGCCGCCAGACAGAGCGCCACCAGCTCCCAGGAGTTGGGCAGCTGGAGCGTCACCACGTCGCCGCGGCGCACCCCGAGCCGGAGCAGACCGACCGCGAGACGGTCGACCCGCCGGGCCAGCTCGGCGTAGGTCAGGGTCTCGTGATCGGCGCCCTTGTAACAGACCAGGGCCGGCTTGTCCGGCTGCTCACGGGCCCAGCGGCGCAGATCGTGCAGGACGGTCTCGTCCCGCCACCAGCCGGCGGCGCGGTAGGTGTCGGCGGCGGTCAACGGATGCCTCCACGGCGTGAATCGAGCGAGGTACGGGCCCGCTCGGCGATCGCCCGCGCGCTGACCCCGCCCCGTTCGAGCAGATAGCGCTGGCTGCCGGCGACGGGGACGAACTCGTCCGGCAGCGCCATCCGGTGCACCCGCACCGGGCGCACGGCACTGAGCGCCTCGGCGACGGCCGAGCCGAAGCCGCCGGAGCTCCAGTGCTCCTCCACGGTGATCACCGTGTCGCGCACACCCAGCGAGCTCAGCAGCGCCGGGGTGTCCAGCGGCTTGACGGTGTGCAGGTGCAGCACGTTCGCCGTGATGCCCTCGGACTCCAGCAGGTCGGCCGCCTCCAGGGCGGCGAGCGTCGGGTACGGCCCGCAGGCCGCCAGGGTGATGTCCGTACCGTGGCGCAGCTGCTGGGCCTTGCCGAGCCGCACCGGCGGACCGGCGGGCAGATCGGGGGTGGCGCCCCGGCCGAGCCGGAAGTAGACCGGGCCGCCCAGCGTGAGCGCCTGGCGCAGCAGGTCCTCCGTACCGGCCGCGTCGCCCGGGACCACCACGGTCATGTGGGGCAGCGCCCGCATCACCGCGAGGTCCTCAAGGGCGTGGTGGGTCGGGCCGAGGTGCCCGGCCGACACCCCGGAGTGGGTGGCCGCGATCAGCACCGGAAGGTTGCCCATCGCGATGTCGATCTTCACCGCCTCCACCGCGCGGGAGGAGGCGAACGCCGCCATGGTGTTGACCAGCGGGATACGGCCCTCCCGGGCGAGGCCGGCGGCCGTGCCCATCAGGGTGTGCTCGGCGATGCCGAGGTTGAGGTAGCGGTCGGCGGCGGAACCGAAGTCCACTCCGCCGAACAGTCCGGTGTCGCTGTCCAGGACGACCAGCCGCGGCTCACCGGGGAGCAGTTCGGCCACCGTGTCGCGGTAGACCTCACGGGCGGCGCGGGCCGGAGCGGGGGCGGGAGCCGTGGTCATCGACGGTCACCTCCCGAGGCGCGGACCGCGTTGAGCGCCCGCTGGTGCTGCCGTCCGCTCAGCCGGGCGTAGTGGCTCTTGGCCTGGCCCTCGATGAAGGGCACGCCCTTGCCCTTGACGGTGTGGGCGATGATCACGGTGGGCCTGTCCAGGTCCGCCGGCAGGGTCAACGCGCTCGTCAGAGCTTCGGCGTCGTGTCCGTCGGCCTCCACGACGCGCCAGCCGAAGGCCCGCCAGCGGTCGGCCAGCGGCTCCAGGGAGTTGACGGACTCCGTGCCGCCGGTGATCTGGAGACCGTTGCGGTCGACGATCGCGGTCAGGCTGTTCAGCCGGTGCGCGGAGGCGACCGAGGCGGCCTCCCAGACCGAGCCCTCCTGGAGCTCGCCGTCGCCCATCACCACGAAGCAGCGACGGTCCGAGCCGTCCAGACGGTTGGCCAGCGCGTAGCCGACGCCGAGGGCGAGACCGTGGCCGAGCGAGCCGGAGGCGATCTCCACACCGGCGATCTCGGGGTGCGGATGGGCCATCAGATGGCTGCCCGGCCTGGCGTACTCGTCGAGGTCCTCGGCCGGGAAGTAGCCGGCCTCGCAGAGCGTCGCGAACAGGGCGATGCCGCCGTGTCCCTTGCTCAGCAGCAGGACGTCGCGCTCGGGCAGGCCGGGGAAGCGGGGGTCGTGCCGCATCACCCGGAAGTACAGGACGGACAGGATCTCGACGAGCGACATCGACCCGCCCAGGTGGCCGCCCTCGGGGCCGGCGCACATGGCGACGATGTGCTCCCTGATCCGGCCGGCGATGTCGGCGAGCTCAGCCGCGTCGGGGCCGGGTGCGTCCGGGCGGCGCTCGTCGAGGCCGGTGCCGGTGAGATCGGTGCGGGCGGGGGCGCCCCGCAGCAGAGGCGGGCTGCTCATGCCTGGGTCCTTTCGGCTGGTACGTGAGGCGGCTGGTGGGTGGGGCGGGGCTGCTGAAGCGAGGTGGCCGGGAGCGCGGTGACGGTCAGTTGGGGTGCAGGCCGGTGAACTCGAGACCGCGGGTCTCGGGCTCGCCGAAGCGCACGTTCATGCACTGCACCGCGTTGCCCGCACCGCCCTTGACGAGGTTGTCCAGGGCCGCGATCACGGTGACGGTCGCCGCGCCCCGGTCCAGGGCGAACCCGACGTCGCAGAAGTTGGAACCGGAGAGGATCTTGGCGTCGGGGAAGCGGTGCATCCCGCGCCGGGCGGCGACGATCCGCATGAACGGCTCGTCGGCGTAGCGGCTCCGGTAGGCGGACCGGATGGCGCGCTCGTCGACACCGTCGGCGAGGGTCGCCCGGCTCAGCAGCTGGACGCCGCGGACCGCTTCGACACCGGTCGCCGACATCCGGACGGTGTGCCCGGTGGCCTGGGCGATCTCCGCCTCGTGCCGGTGCCGGGTGGGGGCGAACACCCGGAGGGCGCCGCTGCGTTCGGCGTGCAGGTTCTCCGCGCCGGCCTTGGCGCCCGAGCCGCTGGAGCCCGTCCTCGCGTCGACCGTGACATCGCCCGTGATGAGGCCTGCCTCGGCCAGCGGGACGAGGGAGAGGATGCCGGCGGCGGCCATGCAGCCGGGCACGGAGATCCGGTCCGCGGTGCGCAGCCGCGCGCGGTGGAGCTCCGGAAGCCCCTGGACGAAGGTGCCGATGAGCCCGGGGGTCTCGTGCGGGGTGCCGTAGTAGTCCTCGTACACCTCGGGGTCGGCGAGCCGGAAGTCGCCGGAGAGGTCGATGACGACGTTCGCCTTGGTGAGGAACTCCGGCATCCGCTGCATCGTCTCGCGGTGCGGAGTCGCCAGGAACAGCACGTCGACGCGGGGGAGTTGCTCCTCGGACGAGAACGTCAGCCGGGTGCGGCCGCGCAGATTGGGGTGCACGCCGTCGATCTGACGCCCCTGGAGGGTGCGCGAGGTGGCGGCCACCAGGTCGACCTGGGGGTGGTTGACGAGCAGCCGCAGCAGCTCCCCGCCGATGTAGCCGGCCGCTCCCAGCACTGCCGCGCGGATCATGACTCTGCCTTTGCTGTCAGGAGGGCGGCGATGGTGTCCGCCACATCGAGGTCGGTTCCGTACGTCGACTGCAGGCCGCGGAACTCGACCCGGTCGTTGACCTCCAGGACGGTCAGCCGGCCGCCCGGCTCCTCCAGGAGGTCCACCCCCGCCACACAGGCGCCGACGGTCTCCGCCGCCGCGACCGCGAGCTCGGTGAGGTCCGCCTCCAGCGGGCAGCGCTCGCTGACCGCGCCGCGGGCCACGTTGGTGCGCCAGTCCTCGCTGCGGCGGTAGGTGGCCCCGACCGCCCGGCCGCCGACGACGAGGACCCGGATGTCCCGGTCCGCCTTGGCGACCTCGCGCTGGACGTAGACGATGTGCGACTGCGGGGAGGGCAGGGCCGCGAGGTGCTCCAGCACCGCCTCGGCCATCGCCCGGTCGGTGACCCGGGTGACGAGCCGCCCCCAGGAGCCGACCAGCGGCTTGATCACCGCGGGATAGCCCAGCTCCTCCAGGGCCTTCAGGGCCGCGTCCGGAGTCAGGGCGAGCGTGGTCTCCGGGGTCGGCAGGCCCCGGGCGACCAGGGCCGCCGAGGTCTGCCACTTGTCCCCGCAGACGGCCGTGGCGGCGGCACTGTTGAGCACCGTCACGCCCGCCGACTCCAGTGCGGAAGCCGCGTACAGGGCACGGTAGTGACCCACTTCGCGGTTGAGCACGATCTGCGGGCCGTCCCAGGGCGTTCCGGCCCGGACCGACAGAGCGCGGGGGTCGATCTGTTCACAGGCGACGCCGCGCCTCTCCAGCGCGGTCAGGATGTTCTTCTCCTCGAACCGGACCCGGGAGGCGAGGACACCGAGTCGCGCTGCCGCAGAGCTCATCAGGGAAATCTCCTTCTCGTCTTCTCGTCGGGATGGCCGGGCCCGTTACTCGCCCCAGTCCTCCTCGACCTCGGGGGCGAGCAGAAGTCGCGGCGGCTCGACGGACTCGATCTCCAGCTCCAGCCGGCATTCCGGGCACTCGACTATTTCGCTCACCCGGGCGTCCGTTCCCAGCGACACCTCGGCGTCGCACTCGGGGCACTCGGGGGCGACAAGGGTTTCCTGCATGGCGATTTCCTCAATTCTTCCGTGGAGTTGGCGAATCGGAAATTACTGTAGTGCCGTCGTGGCGCCCTATTCCGTGGTGCTCCGACGCATGATCTGATCGGAACGAGGGCGAATGCTTATGGAAATGAAGGGGCCGTCAGGCCGCGGCGGTCGCGAGCACGGGAGCGCCGGCGGGGTCGGACGGGTCCGATGTCGGGGCCGTGTCGGCGGCCGGTGCGGACGTCGGGTCGGCGGGTGCGTCGGCGCGCGTTTCCGCGGCCGCCTCCGAGACGAGCGGATAGCCCCTCAGGGCCTGGCGGAACGCCTTCTCCGCGATGGCCGTGAAGCCCTCCGGCACGCCTCCCGGAGCCAGCGCCATCGTCACCGGCACCGGCTCGGGCGGCTCCGGGAGCCCGGGGCGTACGGACGGGGTCAGGCCCCACAGTTCGTCCCCGTTGGCCACCAGGCAGGTCATACCGAGACCCGCCTTGGCGGCCGACCTCAGTCCGATCAGCTCGCTGCTCTCGTACGCCACCCGCCACTCGATGCCCGAGGCGTCGAGGACCTCGCGGACCCGGCCCCGCAGCGTGCAGGGCTCGGGGAAGAGCGCCAGGGGCAGCGCGCCCCGCTCCCCGTGGGCCGGCCGCCCGAACCAGGCCATGCGCATCCTGCCCAGCTCCCGGCAGTCCGTGCCGGCAGCGGGCGGATCGGCCTGGAGCAGCAGCGCAGCGTCGAGCTGACCGCCGGACAGCTGGGCCGCCAGCTCCTCGCTCGCCCCGGTCCGCACGCTCAGCTGTGCCTGGGGCATCCCCCGGTTCAGGAGCCGGAGGAACTCGGGCAGCACCTCCGCGAGCTGGCTCGACACCCCGATCGAGAGCATGAGCTGGCCGGCCTGCGGGATGAAGCGGTCGACGGCCTCGTCGTTGAGGGCCACCATCCGGCGGGCGTATCTCAGGAGCTCCTCGCCCCGCGGGCTGAGCCGCAGATTGCGTCCCGTGGAGGCGAACACCGGGCTCCGGATGAGACCGCTCAGCTGGCGTATCTGCTGGCTGACGGCGGGCTGGGTGATGTGCAGTGACTCCGCCGCCCTCCGGAAACCGCCGAGTTCGACGACGGCCACCAGAGTCCTCAGCCTGTTTATCTGCAAGTCGTGATGCATTCTCCCACCCACATCGTCGAAGGACGTTCCGTGAAGTCTGCGGCTCAGCCTAGGGTCGGTGGTTTCGACGGCGCCATGGATGCGGTCACGGGCTGGATGTGACATCTTCATGTGACGGGTGTGCAACGCTCAAGAACGGGGTCCGTGGCCGGAATCAACGCCCCTTATTCGAGCCATAAATACAAGCCATCGACTTTCTCCCTCGAAATGCCGTCGGGTGCCTAATGTGAATGGCCGACCGAACATTTCACCGAACACCCGAGGAGACGTCATGCTGGCAGCCACCGCAGATTCCGCAGTGCAGCAGGGAGTCCAGATACAGCTCGCCGACCCGGCCCTCGCCACCCGCAGCCCGGGCGAGGAGTTCGCCTGGTCGGTCCGTGCCGCCGGCCCGGACCAGGACCACGAGGTGCCCTTCCGCGCCCATCTCCCGGCCGTCTTCCCGCTGTTCGCGACCCGTCCGCGGTACGCCGTGCGGCACCTGCTGAAGACCGCGTCGGTCGCCGACGCGCCCGTCACCTTCGTCCACGAGCCGCCGGCCGCCCGGCTGGCCGCCGCCGGCACCTCGTACCAGGCCACTCCCGAGGGTGCCTTCGCCCCGCGGCTCGAGCAGGCCGAGCTCACCGATCTCACCGTGCGCGTCCCGCTGCCCGCCGGGCTGCTCGACCAGCCGGCGCTGCTCGCGTCCTTCGTCGACTACCGCGTGCTGGTCCGGCTGTCCGTCGTGGAGAACGAGACGCTGCTGCACGGCAGTGCCGACAAGGCGATCAGCGGCCTGCTGAACCTTCCGGAGATCCGCCGCGGCACACTCGGCGACGACGTGTACGCCGCCATCACCGAGGCCGCCGCCGAGGTCGAGGAGACGGGCGGCTCCTGCGACGGGATCGTCGTGCACCCCTTCACGTACTGGGAGTTGGTCCGGGCCGGCGTCCTCGGTCAGCTGGGCGCGGCCGGCATCACCGTCTCGCGCACCCGCATGATCCCGCGCGGCCAGATCCTCCTCGGCGACTTCCGGGCCGCCGTCACCCTGCTCGTCCCGGGCGTGGCCTCGCTGGCGCTGCGCCGCGGCGCGGGCCCGGACGGCTCCGACGCCATCGAGGCGACCAGCCGCATCGGTCTCGCCGTCCACCTTCCGCAGCACTTCCTGCTGCTGACCCGCGACTGACGCGGACCGACCCCGCGACCGACCCGCGACGACCGCGTCCGGGGCGGCCCGATCACCTCGGGCCCGCGCCCGACCGCGCCAGGCCCGCGCCCGATCACCCCGGGCCCGCGCCCGATCACCCCGGGCCCGCGCCCGATCCGTGTCCGACCGTGTCGGTGGCACCACGAAGGGACCCCCACCACCATGACAGGCCCCTCCCCGCGCGTCCTCTACATCACCGGATGGATGCGCAGCGGCAGCACCCTGCTCGGCAACGTCCTCAACGAGATCCCCGGCGTCCGGCACGTCGGAGAGCTGTACTACCTCTGGCGCAACGGCGTCCTCGGCGCCGGCACCAACTCCAGCTGCGGCTGCGGCAGTCCGCTGCGCGAGTGCCCGCTCTGGGCAGGCGTCCTCGCCGGCCTGCCCGAGGGGTCCGCCGATCACACCGCGCACCGGATGGCCACGCTCCAGCAGGCGCTGCTGCGCACCCGGCACACCCCCGCCCGGCTCGCCGAGGCCCGCGGTGAGCGCCCGACCGCCCCCGGCGTGACGGAGCTCCTCGACCACTCGGCCTCCGTCTACCGCCAGGTGGCCGCCCTCGGCGGCGACCGCCTGATCGTGGACGGCTCCAAGTACCCGGCGGAGGCGGCGGCCCTCCTGGGCCGTACCGACCTGGACGTACGGGTGCTGCACATCGTGCGGGACCCGCGGGCCACCGCGCTGTCCTACCGCAGCGCCAAGGACTACATCGACCCCATGTCCCCGGCCCGCAGCAGCGGTTACTGGACCGCCTTCAACCTCGCCTCCGAACTGGTCGGCCGGACGGCCGGGGAGCGCTACCTGCGCATCCGCCACGAGGACCTGGCGCGCGACCCGCGAGAGGTGACGACCAGGGTCCTGCGCTTCGCGGGCCTCGACGACGAATCCCCCGTGGACGAATCCGGCCGGATCCCGCTCGGCGCCAACCACACCGTCACCGGCAACCCGGACCGGCTGCGCCGAGGCGTCACCCAGATCCGCCCCGACGAGCGCTGGCGCACCGCACTGCCCGGCGCCGACATCGCGGCGGCCACGGCGGCGGCCGCACCCCTGCTGCCCCGCTACGGCTACCCGCTCGCCCCCGTCCGCCCCTCCCGGACCACGGGCGCGGGCTCGGCCCAGGGCTCCGGCAGGAGCTCCGGCCCCGCCGGCCGGCCGGCCTCGCGGACCTCGGGACCGCCCTCGCGGGGTGAGGCCTCGTGAACCTGGGCCTCTCCGGACGCTCCGCCCTGGTCGCCGCGTCCAGCAGCGGAATCGGCCTCGCGGTGGCCCGAGTCCTGGCCACCGAGGGCGCCGACGTGTCGATCTGCGGCCGTGACCCGGAGCGGCTGGCCCGCGCCCACAAGGAGGTGGACGCCTGCGGTACGGGCCGGGTGCTGAGCACGGTCGTGGATCTGACCGACGAGGACGCCGCCGCAGACTGGGTCCGCCGCACCGCGACGGAGTTCGGCGCGCTGCACGTGGTCGTCACCAACTCCGGCGGGGTGCCCTTCGGTCCCGTGGAGGACTTCGAGGTCGCCGAGTACCGCGAGGCGGTCGACGCCAACCTGCTGCCGCACGTGTCGATCTCGCTGGCCGCCGCGCCGCATCTGCGGCACGCCGGCTGGGGCCGGATCGTCATGATCACCTCCGAGTCGGTGCGCCAGCCCCATCCGGGCAGCGGACTGTCCTCGGTGGCCCGGCTCGGCGTCCTCGGATTCGCCAAGGGCCTCGTGCACGCCTTCGGTCCCGCCGGGGTGACCGTGAACGTACTGGCGCCCGGCTTCCACCGCACCCCGATCCTCGACGTCCAGTACGGCGACGAGGTCGAGGAGCGCCTGGCCGAGGTCGCCGCCGGGATCCCGCTGGGCCGGATCGGGCGGGCCGAGGACCTCGGCGCACTGGTCGCCTTCCTCGCCGCCGAACAGGCCGCGTTCGTCACCGGCGCCGTGCTGGTCGCGGACGGCGGCAACACCCGCGGCATCGGCTGACACCGGCCGCTCCCCTCTCCGCCGCCCGGGACCCGGGCGGCCCGCCCGCCCCAGGACCGTCCGCCCTCCCAACAGCCGAAGGAGTTCCGTACATGCCAGCCCTCGGGGAAGTCGCCAGCTCACGCGAGGCCGCGCTCTACGTGGTCAAACTTGGCAGCGCCACCTTGCTCCACAGTCAGGTCTTCGACGAACTGCTCGAACTCAACCGGCGCGGCGCGCGCCTGCTCGTCATCGCCGGGGGAGCGGCCGGCATCCGGGAGCACTACCGGCGCACCGGCCGCGAGGTCCGCACCCTGCTCTCCCGCACCGGCGACGAGATCCGCTACTGCCCGCCGGAGGAGATGCGGCACATCGTCGCCGCGTACGAGGAGGTCACCCTGCCCCTGGTGGAGGAGGAGCTGACCCGGCGCGGACTCTCCGTCTACGCGGCGGTCGCCCGTACCGGCGCGCTCGTCAAGGCCACCGTCAACGGCCCGCTGCGCGTACAGGAGGACGGCAGGACCCGGGTGATCCGCGACCACCGCGCGGGCACCGTCAGCTCCGTGGACGTCCCCCGGCTGAACGGCCTGCTCGCCACCTTCGACGTCGTCTGCCTCTCCCCGCCGGTCGCCGACGCCGAAGGCGGTACGGCGCTCAACGTGGACGCCGACGTGCTCGCCGCAGAGGCCGCGCTCGCCCTGGACGCCGACCACCTGCGGCTGGTCACCGGCACCGCCGGGCTGCTCACGGACCCGGCCGACCCCACCAGCAGCCTGCGCCACCTCACCGAGGGCGAGGGCCGGCGCTACGCCAAGGGCCGGATGCGCCAGAAGGTCAGGGCCGCCGAGATCGCCCTCAAGGGCACCTCCGACACCGCCATCACCGGGCCGCACACACTGTCCGCCGCCGGGGCCACCTGGTTCTGGCGAGCCCCCGCCCCCGCCCCCGACCTCGATCTGCTCGCCCGCACGGTGGAGCTGTCCTCCGTCTCGCGCGACGAGCGGGAGATCGCAGAGTTCCTCGCCGAGTGGTGCGCGGAGCACGGCATCAAGGCGGAGATCGACGCCGCGAACAACCTGGTGGCCACCAAGGGGGCCGGCTCCCGGCGACTGCTGATGCTCGGTCACCTGGACACCGTCCCGCACCGCTGGCCCGTCCGCTGGGACGGCGAGGTGCTGTCCGGGCGCGGTTCCGTGGACGCCAAGGGCAGCCTGGTGACGTACCTCCAGACCCTGGCCGACTTCGACCCGCCCGAGGGTGTCGAGGTGCGGGTGGTCGGCGCCGTCGAGGAGGAGATCACCGGCGCCGGCGCCTTCCACGTCCGCGACGCCTACCCGGCCGACGCGGTCGTCGTGGGCGAGCCCAGCGGCGCCGAGGCCCTCACCCTCGGCTACTACGGCCTGGTCAAGGTCCGCTACGGCGTCGAGGAACCCACCGGGCACACGGCCGGCGAGGGCGTCCGCACCGCGGGCGACCGGATGGTCGAGGTGCTCGCCAAGGTCCCGGGCACGGTGGCCGGACTGCACCCGGACGCGCTCACCGCGGTGCTCGGCGTACGGGCCCTCAACCAGGGCGACGCCCAGGTCGGCGAGGCCGTCGTGGACGTCCGCGTACCGCCCGGCCTGGACGTGGAGACGACCGTGGACGCGCTGTGCGCGCTCGCGACCGCCCCGGTACGGATCGACGTCCTGCGGGCCACCCCCGGAGTGACCACGGGACGCACCAGTCCGCTGGTCAAGGCCTTCCAGCGGGCCTTCAGGGCGGAGGGGATCACCCCTCGGTACCTGATGAAGAAGGGCAGCAGCGACATGAACACGCTCGCCACCACCTGGCACGGCGTCCCCATGGTCGCCTACGGCCCCGGCGACGCGAAGCTCGACCACACCCCCGACGAACACCTGCACGCGGACGAGTTCCGGCGGGCCCAGCGCCTGCTGGCCGCCGCGGTCCGAGAATGGAGCTTGCTGTGACCGTCCTGACGGCCGCCCCCGGGCACGACCGCGCGGCCCCCGTCGTCCACTGCACCTGCTACCCCGGCTCGACCCTCTGGCTGACCGGCCTGCCCAGCGCGGGCAAGACCACCCTCGCGTACGCCACCGCCGAACTGCTGCGCTCGCAGGGCAGACGCGTGGAGGTCCTCGACGGCGACGAGCTGCGCCGGACCTTCTCGGCCGGCCTCGGCTTCTCCCGCACCGACCGGATCGACAACGTCGAGCGCATCGGCAGGGTCGCCCAGGTGCTCGCCCGCAACGGTGTGACCGTCCTCGTCCCGGTGATCGCGCCCTACGCGGAGTCCCGCGACACGGTGCGCTCCTGGCACCGGGAGAGCGGCACCGACTTCCTGGAGGTCCATGTCGCCGCACCGCTGTCGGTCTGCGCCCGACGGGACGTCAAGGGCCTGTACGCCCGGCAGGCGGCCGGCGAGATCAGCGGCCTGACCGGTGTGGACGACCCGTACGAGGAGCCGGCCGCGCCCGACCTGAGGATCGCCTCGCACACCCAGAGCGTCGCCGAGTCCGCGCAGGAGCTGCTCGATCTGCTCACCCGGCGGGGGCTCCTCGCCGGCGCGGACGAGAAGGAGAGGAGTGCCGCATGACCGCCACGACCGTCACCTCGGCCGCCACCACGTTCGCCGCCCCTTCGCTGCCGCCCGTCCGGACCGGTGACGCCTTCGGGCTCTCCCACCTCGACGCGGTCGAGTCCGAGGCCGTCCACATCTTCCGGGAGGTCGCGGGCGAGTTCGAGCGGCCGGTGATCCTCTTCTCGGGCGGCAAGGACTCCATCGTCATGCTCCACCTGGCGCTCAAGGCCTTCGCGCCCGCGCCGCTGCCCTTCTCCCTGCTGCACGTCGACACCGGGCACAACTTCCCCGAGGTCCTCGACTACCGCGACCGTGTGGTCGCCGAGCACGGCCTGCGGCTGCACGTCGCCCGGGTGCAGGACTTCATCGACGACGGCCGGCTGCGCGAGCGCCCGGACGGCACCCGTAACCCGCTGCAGACCGTCCCGCTGCTCGATGCCATCGCCGGCGGCCGCTACGACGCGGTGTTCGGCGGCGGCCGGCGCGACGAGGAGAAGGCCCGCGCCAAGGAGCGGGTGTTCTCGCTGCGCGACGAGTTCGGCGCCTGGGACCCCCGCCGCCAGCGGCCCGAACTCTGGTCGCTGTACAACGGCCGCCACGCTCCCGGCGAGCACGTCCGGGTCTTCCCGCTCTCCAACTGGACCGAGCTCGACGTCTGGCAGTACATCCAGCGCGAGAACATCGCCCTGCCGGAGATCTACTACGCCCACCACCGCGAGGTCTTCGCCCGCAACGGCATGTGGCTGGCCCCAGGCGACTGGGGCGGCCCGCGCGCCGACGAGCAGCTGGAGACCAGGCTCGTCCGCTACCGCACGGTCGGCGACATGTCCTGCACAGGGGCCGTGGAGTCCACCGCCGCCACCGTCGAGTCCGTGATCGCCGAGATCGCCGCCTCCCGGCTCACCGAACGCGGCGCGACCCGCGCCGACGACAAGCTCTCGGAAGCCGCCATGGAAGACCGCAAACGCGAAGGGTACTTCTAGCCGTGAATCTCACCGAAGCTCCGAACACCGCTCCGTACCCGACCGGTTCGCACGCCGCCGACCAGCGCGCCGCGGACTCCCACCGGGCCGTGGACACCCTGCGGTTCGCCACCGCGGGCTCCGTCGACGACGGCAAGTCCACCCTGGTGGGACGCCTCCTGCACGACTCCAAGTCGGTCCTCGCCGACCAGCTTGAGGCCGTCGAGGCCGCGTCCCTCAAGCGCGGCCAGGAAGCGCCCGACCTGGCGCTGCTGACCGACGGACTGCGCGCCGAGCGCGAACAGGGCATCACCATCGACGTGGCCTACCGCTACTTCGCCACCG
Source organism: Streptomyces sp. NPDC056527 (assembly GCF_042794475.1). NCBI lineage: Bacteria > Bacillati > Actinomycetota > Actinomycetes > Kitasatosporales > Streptomycetaceae > Streptomyces > Streptomyces sp. NPDC056527. The sequence goes on along the minus strand of NZ_JBHTTQ010000018.1, from coordinate 78,695 downwards.
CCCGCCGCCGGTTCATCCTCGCCGACACCCCCGGCCATGTGCAGTACACCCGCAACATGGTCACCGGCGCCTCCACGGCCGACCTCGCCCTCGTCCTCGTCGACGCCCGCAACGGCGTCGTCGAGCAGACCCGCCGCCACCTCGCCGTCGCCGCCCTGCTCCGCATCCGCCACGTCACCCTCGTGGTCAACAAGATGGACCTGGTGGGCTGCTCGGAGGAGGTGTTCGCCAGCACCGCCGCCGAGTTCTCCGACTGCGCCGCCGCCCTCGGCGTCGAGCGGGTGACCGCGATCCCGATCTCGGCCCTGGCCGGCGACAACGTGGTACGCCCCTCGGAGCGCATGGACTGGTACGCGGGGCCCACGGTGCTCGAACACCTGGAGTCGGTACCGGTGGGCGCCGACCCCCGTACCGAGTCCGCCCGGCTGCCGGTCCAGTACGTCATCCGGCCGAACACGGCCGCACACCGCGACTACCGCGGCTACGCCGGGCAGATCACCTCCGGCGTCCTGCGGGTCGGCGACCGGGTCACCGCCCTGCCGTCCGGCGCGGTCAGCACCATCGCGGCCATCGACACCCTGGACGGCACCGGCACCGACACCGCCTGGGCGCCCCAGTCCGTGACGGTCCGGCTGACCGACGACCTCGACATCGCCCGGGGCGATCTGCTGGCCCCGGCCGCCGCCGCGCCCCGCGCCGTCCGGCTGCTGACCGCCACCGTCTGCCATCTCGGCGAGCAGCCCCTGCACGCCGGCCGGCAGGTCCTGCTGCGGCACACCACCCGCACCGTACGGGCGGTGGTCGTGGAGGTCACCTCGCGGCTCGACCTCCAGGACCTCTCCGCCCGCCCGGGGCCCGACACCCTCGGCGTCAACGACATCGGCCGGATCGTCGTCCGCACCGCCGAACCGCTCGCCCTGGACGGCTACGCGGACTTCCGGCGCACCGGTTCGTTCCTGCTCATCGACCCCTCCGACGGCAGCACCCTCACTGCCGCGATGGCGGACGGACCGAGCCCCGCGGAAGGGGTGTGACGCCATCGCGAGATGACCATGAGAACTTCATGTCGGCCCGGTGACACAGGCACTGTCGGCCCTTCCCGGCGCCCAGCAGACTCTTCCCCGTCAGCAGGTCAACGACTCCAGGAAGGGCCGACATGAACCTCACCGTCGCCACCGCCGTCACCGCCGCCCCGGTCACCGAGGACCTGGTCATAGAGGACTTCGGTGCCATGGCCACCGAGCAGTACCAGCCCGGTACGTGCATCTGCTGGATGGGCGACTCGGTCGCGGAGTAACCGTCCGCACCCCGACGCACCCAACCGACCGCAGGCCGCACACCAGACAGGGGGAATCACGGTGGCACACCGCCAGGGCACCACGACCGGACTCGGGTTCAAGCCTCATCTGAAGGCCGAAGTCGTCCCCGGGGAGGGCGTGTTCCTCATATCCGAGCGCGGAGTGACCGCGCTGCGAGGATCCTGCGTCACCGCTCTCGCCCCGCTGCTCGACGGCACCCGCAGCCTCGACCGTCTGATCGCCGACGCCGCCGGCTCCCACCCCGCAGACCAGGTGCGCCAGGTCGTCACCCGGCTCCTCGGCTCCGGACTGCTCGCCCACCGGGCGCCGGACACGGCCACCGCCGGCTCGGGCGAGGCGTTCTGGGAACTGGCCGGAGTGGACGGCGGCGAAGCCGCCCGCCGCACCGGCAGCGCAGCCGTCGCCGGCCTCGGCCGCGGCACGGAGGCGGGCGCCGGCACCGAGGAACTGATCGCCGCACTGGCCGCGGCCGGCCTGCGCATCCACCGCACCGACACGGACACCGAACCCCCCGGTCTGGCCGTCGTCCTCTGCGACAGCTACCTCGACCCCGCGCTCGCCGAGCTCGACGCCACGTACCGCGCCAGTGGCACCCCCTGGCTCCCTGTCCGGCTGACGGGCGAACAGCCCTGGATCGGCCCGGTGTTCCAGCCGGACGACGGACCGTGCTGGCACTGCCTTGCCGAACCCCTGCGCCGTAACCGCCCCGCCGAGACCTATCTCGGCCGAGCCCTCGGACGCCCGGTCAGCGTGCCGCCCTCCGGTCTCGCCGCGGGCCGCGCCGTCGGGCTCCACCTGGCCTGCCTCGAAGCGGTCAAGTGGATGGCGGGACACCGCCACTCCGGCCAGAACGCGCTCTGGACGATGGACACCCTGACCCTGGCCGGCCGCCACCATCCCGTACGCCGCCGCCCCCAGTGCCCCTCCTGCGGCGACCCCGAGGTGACCGCCCGCCGGATCTGGGCACCGGTCCGGCCGGTCAGCCGGCCCAAGTCCGGCACCGGCACCGGGGAGCGGTCCCTGACCCCCGAGGAGATGCTGGAGACCTACGGCCACCTGGTGGACGAACTGACCGGCGTGGTCAAGGAGGTGCGCCGCGACCGGCGCGACCCCGGCTTCCTCAACTGCTTCCACTCCGGCCACAACCCGGCCACCTCGCCGACCGGACTCGCCGCGGTCCGCGCCGGCCTGCGCAGCCACAGCTCCGGCAAGGGCACCACCCCGCTGCAGGCCCGGGTCAGCGCCCTGTGCGAGGCCGTCGAACGCCACAGCGGCTACCGGCAGGGCGACGAACCCACCCTCCGCGCCACCTACCGCGAGGTCGCCGACCGCGCCGTCCATCCCGACACGGTCCAGCTGTTCCACCCCCGCCAGTTCCCCGACCGGGCCACCTGGAACGCCGAGCACGGCCCGGCACACCGGATCGTCGCGCCCTTCGACGAGGACACCCCGGTCGACTGGACCCCCGTCTGGTCGCTCACCGAGGACCGCCACCGGCTGCTGCCGACCTCGATGCTCTACTACGACGCGCCCTGCCCCACAGGCTTCTTCTCCGCGCACTCCAACGGCACGGCAGCCGGCAGCTCCCGCGAGGACGCCATCGTCCAGGGCTTCCTGGAACTCGTCGAACGCGACGCCGTGGCCCTGTGGTGGTACAACCGCACCCGCCAGCCCGGCGTGGACCTCGCATCCTTCGGCGACTCCTGGATCGAGAAGACCCGGGCCGCCCACGCCGACCTGGACCGCGAGCTCTGGGTGCTCGACCTCACCAGCGACCTCGGCGTCCCCGTCTTCGCCGCGCTCTCCCGCCGTACCGACAAGCCCGCCGAGGACATCACCCTCGGATTCGGCGCCCACTTCGACCCCCGGGTGGCACTGCGAAGAGCCGTGGCGGAGGTCAACCAGATGCTGCCGCCGGTCGTCAACGTGACCGCGGACGGCGCCGGCTACACCTGCGACGACCCCGCCGCACTGAACTGGTGGCGGTCCGCCACCACCACCGACCAGCCCTATCTGCTCCCGTCGGGACCGGACCGTACACCCGCCGACTTCCCGTACACGCCGCGCGCCGACCTGGCCGACGACGTGGCCGCGGCGGCGGAGCTCGCCCGCGGTCTCGGCAGCGAACTCCTGGTCCTCGACCAGACCCGGGCCGACATCGGGCTCCCCGTCGTCAAGGTGATCGTGCCCGGCCTGCGTACCTTCTGGACCCGCTTCGCCCCCGGCCGGCTGTACGACGTCCCGGTACGTCTGGGCCGGCTGGCCACCCCCACCCGCTACGAGGACCTCAACCCGGTCCCTCTCTTCCTGTGACACCCGTCGCGCGCCATCCGTGAGGTCCCGGCCATGAAGTCATCCGCCCCACCCGCCCCGCGGGACACCCGACTGATCGAACTCTGGTCGCTCCGCGAGGACACCACGGTGGAGACTGCGGCGGACGATCCCGGAACCGGCCTCGTCAGCACCCGCTGGGACGAGATCCGGCTGCCGTTCGCCGACCCGGTGATCTCGCGCGCCCTGGAACGCATGACGTACGGACCGGTGTCGCTGGACAACGTCCTGCCCGGCTTCAGCGAAGCCGGGTCCCTCCCCGGCGACCCGCGCCGCGCCGCACTCCGGGCCACCCTCGACTCGGTACGGCATGCGGTGATCCGCACGCTCGCCCTGTCCGACGGCACCGAACAGCTGGCGGTCGTGCCGATCGTGCGCGAGGCCCGGTTCGCTCCGGGCAGGCCGCCGCTGGACGCCGTCCACCGGCTGTCCCGGTTCGCCACCCTGCGCGTCGGCTCACAGGACATGATCCTCGAGTCACCGCTCAGCGCCCACCGGGTGCTGCTGCACACCCCGCAGGCGATGTGGCTGGTCAGCTGCTACGTACGCCCCACCTCGGTCCGCGACACGGCCCGACTCCTCGACGTCCCCGTGGACGTGGTGCGCACCGCGGTCGGCTATCTGGAGGCGTCCGGGATGCTCGTGCCCGGGACGCCCCCGGGACGCTCCGACGGCCGCACCACCGGAGCGGAGGACCGGGGGGCGTACGCCGTCACCTTCGCCGAGGACCGGGACCCCGCACTGGAGCACTGGTCGCCGCGCGAGCTGATGCTGCACAACCGCAGCCGGCCGGGCCTGCACGACGAGCCGCTCGGTCTCGACGTCAAGGACGGCGCGACCGCGCGGGAACACCCGGCACCCGGCGGTGCGCCCCTGACACTGCCGGTACCCGACCTCGACCTGGTGCTCGCCCGGGACCCCCGTCTGACCACCGTGCTCGAATCCCGCCGCTCGGTCCGCCCGGACGGCGGACTTCCGCTGTCCCTGGCCCAGTTGGGGGAGCTGCTCTACCGCTCGGCCCGGGCCCGGCCGGCCGCCGGGCGCCCGTACCCGAGCGCCGGCTCGATCTACCCGCTGGAGCTGTACGTCACGGTCGCGGGCTCCACCGAACTGCCGCGCGGGGTCTACCACTACGACCCGGCCGGACACACCCTCTTCCCGCTCGGCACCGAGCCGATCCTGGTGGACGCCCTGCTGGGCGAGGCCGGCGCCAACGCCGGGCTGAGCGAGGAACCGCCCGTCCTGATCAGCATGACGGCCCGGTTCCGCCGTATGAGCACCGCCTATCCGGGCAGCGCCTACAGCGTGCTCCTCAAGGAGGTCGGTGCGCTCCAGCAGACCCTGTACCTGGTATCCACGGCCATGGGCATCGGGCCGTGCGCCCTGGCGTTCGGCGACACCGCTACCTCGGCACGCGCCTTCGGACTCGACTGGCGCGCCGAGTCGGGCGTCGGCGAGTTCGTCCTGGCCGCGCTGCCGACCGGTGCCATCTCCGCGGAACACCAAGTTCCGGACACCTCGGGCGGCTTGGACGCGAGAGGTTCCCGACCGGAGATACCTCCCAGTCCGTAACCTACTCGGCCTATGCTGCACACCCCGTGCGAAAACGCAGTCGAGTAGGGAGCCCCTGTGCGATGGTCCCGCACCGCAGATTCAGACGCATACACCCACCGGGCCACCGAGGGAGGTGACTTGGCGCCGCGCGTCGCCGGCACCATCACCATCGTCGTCATCCTCTGCTTCTTCGCCGTCGCCCTGACGTACGCCATCGGCGGAGGATTCGGAGGAGGGGAGCTCGCCCTGTGCGGCGTCCTCATGCTGATGCTGCTCTTCCTCCAGCTCAGCCACTCCTTCCCGGACTGGATACCCGCGGCCGCCCGCTTCCGCCGGGGGACCTTGGCCCTCCAGGCGGTCCTCACCTTCGCCCCGTTCACCCTGTTCGGCGCCGCCTGGCTGGGAATGCCCGGCTTCCTCGCCGCCTCCTCGCTGCTCGTCCTCAGGGCGGCAGTGGGCTGGACCGCCTTCGCCGCCGTCATCGCCGCCACCGGCGTGGTCCAGTTCGCCGTGGGGTACGGAGTGGGGCAGCTCGCGTACAACACCGTGGCCACCGTCCTCACCGGCCTGGTCGTGTACGGACTCAGCCGGCTCTCCGGCCTGATCCGCGAAGTACAGGCGGCCCGCGAGGAGTTGGTCCGTCTCGCCGTGACGCAGGAACGGCTCCGGTTCGCCCGCGATCTGCACGACCTGCTCGGATTCAGCCTCTCCACCATCACGCTCAAGTGCGAACTCGCCCACCGGCTGGTGCGGGTGGCCCCCGAGCGCGCCGAGATGGAGATCACCGAGATCGTCCAGACCGCGCGCCAGGCCCTCACCGACGTCCGCTCCGTGGCCAGCAGCTATGTCCAGATGAGCCTGAACCGCGAGGTCGGCTGCGCGGCCTCCCTGCTGCGCGCCGTGGGCATCCGTACCGACATCCGGGTCACGCAGGAGCCGCTGCACAGCTCCGTGGACACCGTCCTCGCGACCGTACTGCGCGAAGGAGTGACCAACCTGCTGCGGCACAGCAAGGCCCAGCACTGTGTGATCGAGGCGGGCGTCGACGGCGGAACCGCCCACCTCCGCATCGCCAACGACGGTCTGCGCGACCGGGATTCCGCCCACTGCCCCGACAGCGAGGGCGTCACCGGCGGAGTGGGTCTGCGCAGCCTCACGATCCGCGCCGAGGCCGTGGGCGGCAAGCTCACCAGCCGCGTCCGCGAGGACGGCTGGTTCGAGCTCACCGTGGAACTCCCGTCCCCGCCGCCGGGCGCCGCCGCGGAGCCGACCGACCGCGAGGCCGCGGAGAGCTAGGGCGTGTCCCCGGAACGTGCCGCGGACCCCACCGCGGGCCGGCCCGCGGGACACGCCCCCGGCTCACAGCCAGCCGGCGTCCCGGGCGATCCGTACGGCGTCCATCCGGTTACGGGCGTTGAGCTTGGTCACCACCGTGGTCAGGTAGTTGCGCACGGTCCCCGCGGACAGGAACAGCTTCCGCGCGATCTCCGGCGCGTCGAGCCCCTGCGCGGCCAGCCGCAGCACCTCGCTCTCCCGCGCGCTCAGCGGACTCCCCCCGGCCGTCAGCGTCGCGAGCGCCAACTGCGGGTCCACCACCTGCTCCCCGGCCACCACCTGGTGGATCGCCGCCGCGAGCCGGGTCGGGTCGGCGTCCTTGAGTAGGAACCCGGACACCTTCGCCTCCAGCGCCCGACGCAGGTTCCCCGGCCTGCCGAGACTGGTGAGGATGATCGTCCTGCACTCCGGGAGCTCCCGGCTCAGCAGCTCCGCCGCTCTGATGCCGTCGATCCCCGGCATGTCGATGTCCAGTACCGCGACGTCCGGCCGCGTCTCCAGCGCCACCGGAAGCACCCGGTCGCCGTTGTCGGCCTCTCCCACCACTTCGATGCCGTCCTCCAGCTCCAGCAGCGAGACCAGGGCCCGCCGGAGCATCAGCATGTCGTCCGCGAGCATGACTCTGATCACTGTCGTCCCCCCTCACGAACCCCCCTGTGGAGCCCGTTCGCGAGGTGAATCGTAGTGCGGCAGAGGCTATTTGGCGGATAATCGTCACCGGACTCCGGTATCCGCGCTGGTCACGGCTCCGGGGAGAGAGCGACCGCCGCGGCATGATCGTCCGGAGTGGCCACATCCCGTACGGTCCAGCCGTCGGGACCCGCGGCCGGGGTGACACCCGTGCCCACGTAGTCCAGCGCGGGGGAGCGGCCGAGCCCCGTACCGATGCCCTTCAAATACGCCTCCTTGCGCGCCCACGCGCGCGTGAAGGCCGGCAGGCGCGACTCCTCGTCGAGTACCGCCAGTTCGGCCTGCTCCTCCGGGTGCAGGACGGTCATCGTCTCCGCGACGGCCTCCGGCGTCGGCACGCGCTCCACATCCACCCCGAGCGGTACCGGCGCGAGACCCAGCAGCACCATCGACCCGCCGTGCGAGAGCGAGAAGTGCGCCCCGCCCCCCTCGACCACGGGCCGGCCGTGCGGCCCGCCGCAGCAGGGGCACACCGCCCGCCCCAGCCGGACCGCCTCCGGCGCCAGACCGAGCCGTTCGCCGAGCAGCACCCGCAGCGCCACATGGGCCACGAGATAGCTCCGCCGGTCCGCCTCGCGCCGCAGGGAGTCCGCGCGCCGCGACTCCCCGGCGTCCAGCACCCGGGGAGCGAGCCGCCCCGCCCAGCCGGCCCAGGCATCCGCCTCGACCAGCCACAACGTCGTCTCCGACGCCCGCTGTACGGGCAGGGCGGCGGGCACCGCCACGAGCGGCGACGGGGGCAGGGGCGGGATCACGGCTGCCTCCGGGGTCCGTGCGGGGGATCGCCGGCCTCCAGCCGCCCGACGTACCCCGCGATCCTGCGCGCCCGCGTCTCCGCCTTCACCGCCTTCTCCACGTTGAGCAGGATCTGGTACCTGTTGCTCCTGCTCAACGCCTCGTACGCGGCGGCCGCCGCCGGGGACGCGTCGAGCGCGGCCCGCAGGTCGGGCGGGACCTCCGCCGTGCTCTGCGGGGCGTACGCGGCGGCCCAACGGCCGTCGGCCTTGGCCAGCTCGATCTGCGCGAGCCCCGCGGGCCGCATCCGGCCCGCGGCGATCAGCTTCTCGACCTTGGCGCAGTTGATCTTCGACCAGGGGCTGCGGCGCTTGCGGGGCGAGAAGCGCTGCGCCCACCAGCCGTCCGGCACGTTCCCGGAGAAGGCCTTGCCGTCGATCCAGCCGTAGCAGAGCGCGACGTCCAGGGCCTCGGACCGGGTGACCGAGGCGACCGCCGTGCCCTTCTTCGGCAGAGCGAGCCAGACCTCGTCGGCCGCCTCGTGATGCGTCTCCATCCAGGCGGCGAACTCCTCGACGGAGGAGCAGCGCAGATTGTCGTCCGTCATGCCGCCGTGTCCACCTCCACCGCCTCCGTGACGAGCGCACCGGAGCGCGCGGTGTCCTGCACGCTGCTCAGCGGCCGGCCCTGCTGCTCGGCGGCGGCCTTGACGCGCTCCAGAGTCATCCGCATCCCCTCGCGCAGCTCCTCGGTGTGGTTCTCGTAGCCGCCGAGCATCGAGTTGGCGAAGGACGCGGTGCGCTTGCGCTGCCCGGTGTTCTGCCCGGAGACGTCCCACACCTCGGTGACCAGTGTGCCTCCCTGGCCGTCCCGCTCGAGACGGTACCCCCAGCGCACCCCGTTGGTCGTCGTGTGGAAGGCGAAGGACTTGCCCCGCTCCCACTGCTCGACCGTGTTGGAGGTGATCCACGCGACCCAGCCGCGGCGGTTGATGCCGATGAACTTCGACCCCACCCCGCGCTTGTCACCGCGCCAGTGGCAGCGGCGGCACTCGGGACTCCACTCGCCCATCCGCGTCACATCGCTGATCAGGTCCCACACCACCTCGGGAGACGCGCCGATCCGGATCGACACCTCCTCGGGACGGTAGTCGGGCGCGAGCGTCCCGCCGGCCTTCTTCGCGAGCTTGGCGCCCCTGCGACGTACCCCGCGCAGCTCCGCGAGATAGGGGTAGTGGTCCACCTGCATGGTGTGCCGCTTGGACGTGATGTAGCGCTTGGCGAGCTTCTCCTTGTACCGGGTGATCTCCTTGCGCATCTCCGACAGGGACGGCAGCGCGGCCTTGCCCTGGAGCAGATCGGCGATCCAGTGGGACTGGGCCTCGGCCAGCACCGTCGTCGCGCCCAGCGGCTGGAACAGCCCCACGAAGTACAGCCCGGAGCGCTGGGGGTCGACCACACGGTGGAAGAGGGAGACGTCGTTGTCCGTCGGGGCCATCACGGACTCGTCGAGGAAGGGGAAGCTGACCTTGTAACCGGTGCTGTAGATGACCGTGTCGACGACCTCGCTGCTGCCGTCGGTGAAGTGCACCGTGTCGCCGTCGAAGTGCGAGATGTTCGGCTTGACCGAGAGGCCGCCGTGGCCGAGCCGGGGGAGCAGGGACTCCGAGACGGTCGGGTGGGAGTTGAACAGCTTGTGGCCCGGCTTCGGCAGACCGAAGTCGGTGACCTTGCCGATCGTCATCCGCAGCAGGAGGGCCATGACCCAGCGCTGGGTCTCGCGCGGCATCACCCGGGTGATGAAGGGGCTGATCATGTCGTCGCCGGGCTTGCCGAACATGAACTTCGGGAAGACGTAGCCACCGGTACGGATCGACAGGAACGTGCGCTCGGAGACGGTGGAGGTCTCCACCGCGATGTCGGACGCCGAGTTGCCGAACCCCAGCACCAGCACCCGCTTGCCGGCGTACTCGTCGGGGACCTTGTAGTAGTGCGAGTGGATCTGGGTGCCGGTGAAGGTGTCCGCGCCGGGGAAGGCCGGCTCGGGGTCGCGCGGGTCCCAGTGGTGGCCGTTGGCCACGACCACGGAGCCGTAGTGCCGGGTCGTCTCGACCCCGGTGTCACGGTCCTGCGAGGTCACGGTCCAGCCGCCGCCCTCGGCGGGCTCCACATGGGTCACCGACGTACGGAAGGCGATCGACTCGCGGAAGCCGAAGTGGTCGACGTAGTCGTCCAGGTACTGCGCGATCTGGACGTGGTCGGGGTAGTGCGGATAGTCCTTCGGCATGGGGTACGCGCGGTACTCGGACAGCTTCTTGGACGTGTTGATGTGCAGGGAGCGGTAGCCGGACGACATGCCGTTGTCGTTGAGATAGCGCCAGTTGCCGCCGACCTTCGAGCCGGCTTCGTAGCAGTCGAAATCGATCCCGCGCGCGTGCAGGACCTGGCAGGCGGCAAGCCCCGACCAGCCGGCTCCGATGATGCAGACCTTCTCCATGGGGGTGCTTCTCCTTGTGTGTCAGGACAGGTGGTGGCCGCCGGCGGTGACCCGGGCGGGGCCTCCGACGGCGGAGATGACCTGGTGGGCGCTGCGGAGCAGCACATGTCCGACGGCCGAGTCGATCGCACCCGCGAGATGGGGGACGCTCGTGCTGAAACTGACCTCGAAGGCGACCTCGCTGCCACCGGGGACGTCGGTGCTGGTCCAGGTCCCCTTCAGATGCTGGAAGTCCCCGCTGACCTGCTCGAACTCGATGCGGTACGACTGCTCGCCAGTGGTGTCGCCCTCGCCGGGCCGCACATCGGCGGAGTCGCTCGGCCGAACGTCCGCACGGCCGTCTCGACCGGTCCGCCCGGTGGCCCGAGCGCCCGCGGGGGCGTGGCGCTCGGCCGGCCCGGTGCGCTGCACCCAGCCGGCCGTACCGCCGCGGAAGGCGAGCACCCACGCCTGATCCCCGTCGGCGGTGGGCGCGACGGACAGGATGTCCTCGGCGTACGAGGGGAACGCCAACCCGTCCGCGAGACGTTCGATGACGTCGGCCGCCGAGGCGGGGACCGTGGCCTTCAGTACGCGGGTCGTCATGACGCGTCCTCCTTGTCGGCCGACGGGCGCAGCACGCTGACGGCCTGGAAGCGGGTGGTGCGCAGCATGGGGTGGCTCGCCTCGCCGAAGGCACCGCCGGTGAGACCGGGACCGCCCTGGTTGGGAAGGAAGGGGAGGAAGCCGCTGTGCGAGTCGTTGATCTTCAGATTGCCGGCGTTGGTGACCCCGTCCAGGAAGCGCTCGATCGTCGCGAAGCTGGAGGACCAGACGGAGTTGCGCAGCCCGTACGCGTTGCTGTTGACGAACTCCAGCACCTGCTCCAGGAGTTCCTCGTCCGAGGCCGCCGCCTCGGGCACGATGATCGGCAGCAGCGGGAAGAAGGTCTCGTCACGGACGACGGAGAGCGACCTGGCGCCCTGGAGGCCCTCCACGCGCACGATGCTCGGCTCGACGAAGAAGCCGGTGCTCGACTCCGACCCGTCCACCTCCAGGCGGCGCCCGCCGTGCACGAGCTTCGCGCCCTTGGCGAGCGCCTCGCCCAGGCAACCGAAGAACCAGTCGACCCCGAGGACCGGGGTGAGGACCACGCCCGACTCGTCGGGATACCCCGGCTGGATGTCCTTGGTGGCCGCGACGAGCCGCTCGATGAGCTCGTCGGCGATCGCCGGGTGGGCGACGACCTGGTTGGGGACGTTGCAGATCTGGCCGGAGTTCAGGAAGAACTGGGTGATGGTCTCCACCGCGGCGTCCAGGTCGGCGTCGTGCCAGACCACGCAGCAGTCGTTCCCCGCGAGCTCCAGGATCGGCTTCTTGCCCGCGGCGATCGCGTCGGCCTCGAACTCCAGGCCCTTCTTGCTGCCGCCGAAGTAGAGCACGTCGTCGACGTGCTCACTGGCGAGCCAGGTCTCCAGCATGGGGGCCCCGCAGAACGCGTTGACCGTCCCGGCCGGTGCGCCCATCTCCTCCAGCACGGGTGCCACGACCTCTCTCATCGCGTACATACAGCTGAGCGCGACGCCACGCGGCGCCCGCACCACGACGGTGTTGCCCGCGATGAGGGCGGTGAGCCCGTTCAGCGCGTTCACGGTCGCGGCGTTCTGCGGCGGATTGATGCACACGACGCCGTCGGGAATGCGGCGCAGAATCATCTCCCGCTCGCCGTCCATGCGCCGGAACTCCAGCTGCTCGGCACACCATTCGAGCGTTTCCCTGCTCCAACTGGTGAAAGGAATTCCCGTGATCATTCCCGCGGCCGCGTCCCGGGGAGTCCCCTCGGCGACCAGAATCTCGACAAGCGGCTCCCGGTGCTCCAACAAACGCTCTCCGATCCGCCGCCCCACCTCCAGACGTGTCTCGATCGGCACCCGCCGCCACTCCTCGGCGGCCTTGGCCGCCGCCTCCAGCGCCAGCGCCGCCATGCCCTCGTCGGCGACGACGCAGGCCCCGACGACGCGCTCCCCTGCCGCATCCGGATCGACGATTCCCAGATCGAGATCGCGCTTGAGACGCAGACTGGGGAAGGTGTCCTCGATGAGGGAACGGGCGGTAATGGTGTGTACGAACTGCGGATTGTCGCCGGTGATGTCCTGGCCACCGATGTAGGCCGGATATACCCCGAACTTCATTTCGCCCCCTTCGGTCAGTCCGAATACGGCTGACGTTTGTCCCCAAAGCTAGGGCGGCGAATCAACGCGAACAATGAGCCCACCATCAGGCTTGCTTATGGAAGCGATCCGACCCGACTCGGCGCCGCACACACCGTCGGAACGCCGCCGGCGCCGGCTGACGGGGTGATGGTCGCGGGGGGCCTGGGCGGCCGCTTCCTCCTCATGCAGCGGGCGCATACGAGACCGACGGCTCGCTGCCGGGCACCCCCATCAGGAGGCGGGGAACTCTCCCGCCATCCACCCGACTTCGCCCGCGAGCTGCCGGAACACGGCACGAGGCACTGGGCCCGACGAACTCTCCCGCCATCCACTCGACTTCGCCCGCGAGCTGCCGGAACACGGCACGAGGCACTGGGCCCGCAGATCCAGGGCAGCCCGCACCTCCTCGCGGACGGGCCGAGTCGCGGCCCGAAGCGGGTGAGCACCGCTGCCAGGCCACGGCGGGGGCCGAGGGTGCATGGCTGGTGCTCCGGGCCGGGCATGCGCGACCATGACCGGATGGACGCTCGCTTCCTCGGCATCGTCGACCTGGTCGAAACCCCGTCCGTGGCGGTCGTGGTCGACGTCATGCGCGCCTACACGGTGGCCGCCTGGGCCTTCGCCCAGGGGGCGGAAAAAATCGTTCTCGCCGAGTCGCTGGACGAGGCCCTGGCCCTCAAGGCCCGCCACCCGGACTGGGTGGCGCTCAAGGACGGCCCGCCCGCGCCGGGATTCGACGCCGTCAACTCGCCCGCCCTGCTGCGGTCCATCGACCTCGGCGGACGGACGGTCGTGCAGAAGACCACGGCAGGGACGGTCGGCGCCCTCGCGGTCAAGGAGGCGTCGCTCGTGCTGTGCGCCGGCTTCGTGGTGGCGGAGGCGACGGCTCGACTCCTGCGGACACGGGACTGCGCCGGTGTCACGTTCGTGGTCACGGGCGAGGACGGGCACGCCGAAGAGGATCTGGCATGCGCCCAGTACATCGCTCGAAGGACCACCGAAGCCGGAACGGACCCAGCCGAGTTCCTCCGCCGCGCAGCCAAGTCGCGCGCCGCCGAAGAACTGGCGGAAGGGGTACGTCGAGGCTCCCATCCGGACGACGTGGCACTCTGCCTGGAACTCGACCGCTTCCCCTTCGCCATGGTGGCGACCCAGGAAGACACCCTCATGGTCCTCCGCCCGCACACGATCTGAGGCCCGGGGGATCCGAGGCGGTCAGCTTCCGTGCCGACGACCTCATTCACGCACCAACGGCAAGGGCGTGGCGGGACGAGCACCGCCCGCGCTCAGTAGACGATCTCCATGCTCCGGCAACAGGGCCCAGGCACGGCCAGAGGCGTACGACACCCCGGATCGTTCGAGAACTCCAAGGCCGACCACGCGTAACCCTCCTCCACCTCCCCGACCGGGTCATCCCACCGCTCAATGAGCGGTGCGGGGGCGCGGCGAGTGCTCGCACAGGGCACGCGGATTTGAGCGTGCGCGGCAACCGCGGGCCATCCGGGATGGATCAGGGCTCATGAGGACACGATGGGCAGGGCATTGTCGGCCGCCTCGGCCAGAATGCGCGGGGTGAGTATCGAGATGCAGCTGCGCGCCATGCCGGAGTCCGAGATCCGAGAGGAGTGGGCTTGGCTGGATGAGTTCATGGGAGCCGCCGGGGACTTCGACCGCTTCCAGGCCGAACGCCAGGCCGGAATCGCCGAAGTCGTGGAGTACCACTTCCCCGCCCTCCATACGGTCTACGAGGGGGCGTGCACCCCTCAGGGGCCTCATGACTGGGAGCTCCCTGTCTTCGGGGGCAGTCCCGTGTATCACGCCACTCACGGCCAACCGCCGTTTCTGATACTCCGCCCCGACCAGGTGCGCGAGGTGGCGGACTTCCTGGCTGCGGTCTCGTTCGACGATCTCTGGGAGGCAGCCCGGCCGAAGGTCCTGCCGCCCTTCTCCGCCTTCGGCGAGGCGGAGGTCAAGGGCTGGTTCCTCACCCATCACGCCGACCTGAAGGCCTTCTACCTTCGTAACGTCTCCACAGGGCACGCCATCGTGAAGGCATTCTGGTACTGAACGCAGTCTCGACTCCCCTCGATCGAGCTCGGGAGGGGCACGTCTCTAGTCGTCGAGCCAGGGGCCTCGGGTGATGTGCTTGTGAAGCCGATCGTCCAGGCAGATCAGGTGGGCCCAGACGATCTGCGTGCTGGGGGATCCAGCCCGCGTGATGTCCAACGTGACGCCGTCACCGGAGACGCCGACGTCGGTGGTTTCCATACAAAACGCGCAGCTCACTAGCTCCTCGGTGCTCATCGGACGAATGTAGCCCGAAGAGCTCAGAGGCTGTAGCCGTCAGGTAGGTCGGACCTCGTGAGGACGGTGGGGCTCGTTCAAGGCCCTAGGGGCGCCCGGTCGAGGCGGCACCGACCGGCACTCGGAAACGAACATCGTCGGCCCGCCGTGACCTGGTGCAGCCGCCATCGTGCCCTCCCTCGATGGCGGCTGCGTCGTGTCTCAGTTCAGCCGGGTGATGGCGTAGGCATCCATGGCGTCGCGCTGGTACGCGGCGAGCCCGGGAGCGATGGCCTCGTATGCGGCGTGCCATGTCTCATTGTCGACGAGGGAGCGTCCGATGGCCCGGTAGTCCTCGGCGGAGACGGCGCGCAGTTCGGCCAGTGCCTGGTACTGGGTGTCGATCTCGGCCTGGACGGGGGCGGCGTCGGCGGGGTGGCCCGCGGCCATGAGTTCGGCCAACCGGATCATCTGCGCCGTGCGCTGGCGGTGCGCGGCGTCGGCGTCGGCCTGGGTCATCGTGGCGGCGCGCCGGCCGACCTCCTGGGCGAGTTCGGGGTAGTCGCGCATGTTGTCTTCGTAGTGGGAGGGCGTCACGCCCTCGAAGAGGTTCTCCGGTCGATTGATGGTCATGGGGTTGTCGTCCTTCCTGGACTGTTCCAGTTCGGCGATCGTGCGGGAGACGGTGCCGGCCAGGGCGCCGAGCCGGTCTCGCTCCGCAAGGAGGCGCCGGTGGTGGCCTCGCAGGGCGTCCACCGCGTCGACCTGCTCGGACAGGATCCGGCCGATCTCCGGCAGCCCGACGCCCAGCGCTCGCAGTACGAGGATCTGTTGCAGCCGCAGGAGCTGGGGCTCCTCGTAGTAGCGGTGACCGTTGGCGCCGATCCGGGCCGGTGGCAGCAGGCCGGTCTCGTCGTAGTGGCGCAGTGTCCGGGCGGTCACGCCCGACATCCGTGCCACCTCTGCGATCGGCCAGTCCATCGCCACTCCCGCACGTATGTGTCGCCGGGCCGGTCGCTCCGGCCCTGGTCACGACGGTAGAAGCTGCCGCAACGGCAACTTCAACCCCGAGAACCGAGATCCTCGCAACCGAACAGGCGCGGTCGCCCGCCGGGAAGACTTGTGAACATGCTGGACCCCGCCCAGGACGTTGCGAATCGCTGCCGTCTCTCGTGAGCAGAGCCAAGAATCAGACTTGCGGCTGGTTTGTGCCCCTACCCGAGACGGCGGGCTCTCGTCACACTCTGGTTGGAGTGAGCGAGATATCCATTGGCTTGGTGCTGAGTGCGCTGGGGGAAGCCGTTGGCTTACGTTCCGATACTCAAGGGAAAAGCGGGGGAGTTCTCGGCACTCGGGCATGTCACGCCGGCTGTCCGCTCTCACATCCGCCCTGTCATGGAGCTGGTCCCTGACCCGGACGTCCGGGATGCCCTGGAGACCTTCTGTGACCGTGCGATGGACGCAGTGCCTCAGGACGCGGTCCTGACCGTCGACAGCGGAGCCATTCCAGCAGTACGAGTCCTTGAGGGCGATGCCGGTGGTCCCACGGCCCGCCTCAGCGAGTCTCTCGGCTTCCGTGGCGTGGCCATGTGCCCGGTCGTTCGGCACACAGACGAAAGAGATGCCCTCGTAGAGGCGGCACGGGCTGCGGCGGAGCATGAGCGAGGTGCCTGTTTGCGGGTTTCTGTTGCTGTTGACTCGCCCCAATGCCTTCCCGATCACGCCCAGATCCGGGCGCTCCTCAGGGTGTTGCGCCTTGAACCAGAAGAGATGGACCTCCTCATTGATGCCGGCCCGGTGGAATCAGAGATCGAAAGGGATCGACTTGCTGACCGCGCTGTCCTCGCCTTGGAGGCCCTTGCCTCATGGGGCTGGCGCCACGAGTGTGTCGCTGCCGGCGCCTTCCCGGTCAACCTGACCGGCTTCCCGAGGGGCCGAGCAACGCCGGTGACCCGGAGAGATGCACAGCTCTGGCGACGCGTCCTCGATGGGTACTGCGGGAGATCCCCAGACTTCGGAGACTTCGGCGTGACGCATCCGCGGATGCCGGTGAATTCCCGGGGGACGCCGGACCCCAACATGCGCTACACGACACCGGATGCCTGGCAAGTCTTCGTCTATCCGCGAGTCCGCTCCGGCAATGACGACTTCTTTCTTCTGAGTGCTGACTTGGTCGACTCTCCGCATTGGCCGGCCACAGGTGCGCGAACGTCATGGGGTGACGCCCGACTGAAGGAGTGCGCGAATCGCCAGAGACGCAAGGCCGGAGGCGGAACGGAATGGCGAGCCTGGGCGACCTCGCACCACCTGGCGGTAGTGTCATCAAACCTCGCCACGCTTGGACACCCCTGAGATACCGCGGCACGGCAAACCGCGCAAGCACCCGGCCCGGGTGCGGGCCGACAAGGCATGCGACGCGCCGTCCGCTACGAAGCGACCGTGCTGGCCGCAGCCATCAACGAATGGCTGTGACCAGCACGTTCACAACAGGCCCTAGGGCCTTTCCGATGGCTCGGGGGACGGGCATACAGGCGAATCGTCCCGGTAGGCGCTCACCGCAGCCCCGGTCAAGGAACCGAATCACTCTCCCCAGGAGTCAGTCGCAGACTGATGTGGATTCATCTGCGGCCAAGAAGCGCGTAGTCAAGCATGGTTGATGTGCGCGACGATCATCTACGGCACAGTCGTTCTGGGGTCGGGGGTCGATCGTCGGGAACCCGAAGAACTGGGTGGGCGGCGCCCTCGCGATCACCATGATCGTGGCCGCCGTACATGCCGCCACCCTGGACGCGGACTGGAAGCCAGGGCGGTAGCCAGTCGAGACAAGCTGACCTGCTCATTGAGACGCCGGCGGGCTGCCGCCGACACGACTCGGGTAGACCGAGCCGTGTCCGTCTCGGTGGACTTTCTGATCCGTAGCTCTAGCCAGACCGGTCAGCAATGGTCATTCCGGCCGCTCCAAGGCCCCGAAGGGGCGCTGTCGGACGGGGTCGGTTGCTGGAGTTGCTGTACAGCACGGGCATCACCAGTCGCGCCGGCAGTCCGTGATCTCCGACCGATCGGCGGCTAGAGCTGCCCTGGCCACCATCTGACGTCAGGAGAGTCGACGGGGATGACCTTGGCACGGGCCAGGATCTTTGAGTCGAGAGCCCATACGCGTCGTCGCAGCTCGCGGGCTGACTTCGTAGGAAGGGCGTGCAGGACCTCTTCAAGGTGGTCGCGGTAGAGGGAGGGATCACAGCCGCATTCGCGGATGTCGCATCGGGTTTCGGTGCGCGGACTGGCCAGCCGCTTTAGAGGGCCGTGGGCCAGGGCAGCCCAGTGCCAAAAGGCTCCGGCTGTGGCCTCAAACCAGTAGCGACTCTGGTCCAGCTGGCGGATGTCGGCTGTGCAGGCTCCGGACAGGCGGTCGATCACCGGATAGAGGCGTCGGCGGTCGCGGTTCCGTATGGGGATGCCAGCCCGCACGTGAGAGGGGCGCCTACGCGGCATTGCCCTTTCGGTTGTCAGTCATGGGATCAACGTACCGGGCTTAGGCACCGCATTCTAGGCCGACTGGGCGGCTGCTGATCAGTGTCAGGTTGGCACGTACTTCTTGCCCTGGTTCTTGATCCGACCTGGGGCGCTGTCAGGATGATGGTCTCTGACCTGCGGCCGAGCGGTCGCCTGTTGTCACGCGCGGTCGCTGTTGGTTGCCCTTCCACGGCCCACAGACGGCCCGGCGGTCGGCTGCTCTCTCAGTTGCTGAATACGTGCGGAACCGGGCAGAGGTCCATGGATGCGTCCGGCTGATCGGCCCAATGCCACCAGAGCTGTCGGTCTGGGCACCGCCACAGGGCACGGCATGTCCGCTTGCTGTCCTCTTCCCGCAGCATGAGGACAAAGCCGCCGAACTTCATCGGCTGAGCGCACTCGGGGCAGAGGGGAGGACCACTAGACATGCCGCGCACCATATCCAGGGGCCGATGATTCTGAGGGCGGTCCCGGAACGCGGAAGCGCCGAAGTCGTCGCTCGTGGCAGGTTGGCCGCACAAGTGAGACACCAGACCCCGGCAACCCGAACGGCATCCAGGTGGGCGTCATCTATGAAGGCTGTTCGTTCCATCCGATCATGTGTACCGCGGTTGATGAAGTGGCGGGCGTAGTGCTCAGCGGCATCTCACTCATCGACGGCGGCCTTCCCCGCTCCTGCGATGCCCCGCGCTGCGGACCCATCCGCATCCGCGTTGAGGACGTCATGACCATCAAGCAGGACCTGGAGGGTTACGCCCGCCGACGAATGGAGGAGCTACGGACCGGCGACACCACTTGATCCGTTTGCGGTACCGCGCTGCTGCACGGAAGACCTCTTCGTCCCGAAGCAACTCGGGCGGGCCGCTTCCTCGGACTGTTGCGCCTATAGCCAGCACTGATGGTCCGCAGACGTTCGCGCTCGTCCTCCGCTGTCCGTCGGCATTGTCACGCAGTGAGACACTCACCTCTCACGACCAGCCACGGGCAGGCCCGTTGTCAGTGTCGGCCTCTATGGTCTCAAGCGCGCGGTCGGCTTCCGGGGGTTCCAGCTCTGAAGGTAATGGTTGCATCCCCGGCCTGTCTGGGGGCGGCCCGGAGACTCGTCCGGGACCTAACCGACGGTCGGGCTTCGTCGATGGCCAGGAGACAACCTGTCAGCGCCGGCCGCGCACCGCCCCCTTGCGAGGTCAGTGGTCCGCCGGTGGGCCGTACGCGTACCGATCAGAAGGGAGGTTCGAGATCGCCGCGGCCATCGCTGTGTGGCCCCCAGTCCCAGGGCTCCTCCCGGAAAGGTTCAGGGTCGGGGACGTCGTGGCCCCATGCTTCGAGGGCCTTCCGCGCAACGCGCCGATTGGGGTCGTCGCTGCTGGTGTCCAGGATGCGGTGCGCGTGCACGGCGAGGTGATCGCGGTGCACGGCGAGCGCGGGGTGTTCGGCGAGGATGAGCGCGGCGATGACGGCGGCTTCGCGCACGTCCTCGTGGCTGTCCTGCAGGAAGGGCGCGACGGCCCGATAGAGCATCGGGCGCAGGTCCCGGAAGGCCGCCACGGTGGTGCCGTGGGTGAGGAAGCCAGGGAAGTACTGCTCGGTGCGGCCAACAATCTCGTCGGAGGCGTCGTAGGCCGTGGTAGCCAGCCAGTTCAGCAGCGTCGCGCGGATGGGGACGTTGCGATAGGGCCGGAGGGTCATAGCCGCCGGGTGGGCGAGGATGCCGGCGACATACATCGCGACTGGGGCGGTGGCTTCGTAGATGGTGTTCTGGTGGCCGACCAGCTCACTCAGCTCCGACAAACCGGTGACCTGGACCCTGGGATCGGGCTCCAACAGCCGCGCCAGGACCTTGGGAAGGTCTTCGCCGTTCCCGAAAGCTGTCTGGAGCGAACCCCAATCAGTCTCCGCCAGAACTACCTGGTAGGGCGGCAAGTCAGGCTCGCGGGGCGCCCCGGCGTTGGAACGGCTCTGGTTCACAGGCCCAACCTAGACCAGACTTCTGACGCGATTCCCTTCCGGGCCAACTTGGTCTGCGGTCCTGCCTTAGGCGGCTGCTGCATGAGTGGCATGTCACCAGTTTGGAAGACCCCGTATGCGGATGGGGCCTGACCTGCGGGGCTCCTGACCTGGCGGTGAGCCGGCTGCACCCCCGCGATTCTCCGCGACTCCCCGCGGCTTCCCTCTATGTCGGGCACGCGCCGGGCACGCGTCGGGCACGCAAGGGAGCAGTCTGCGATGATGCCCGCGTATGCGGCTCGGCCGTGACGTGACGTGACGTGACGTGATCAGTGTGGGGCACCGTGGCTGCGTTGGGCTTCTTCTTCATCATCCTGCCGTGCCTGGCCATCGTCAGCTTCACCTGCTTCGCCGCTTGCCGTGCTCGACGGCAGAAGGTGTTCAAAGCCCTGGCGTATGTGTGCCTGTCCGTTGGCGTCATCTGCGGGCTGACTCCTGTAGGGGTCCTGATCTGGGCTTCCACGCTCTGAGTGGTTTCCAGCGGCTTCGTCACCTCGCATCTCAACCAAACGCTTACCCAGCTCCCATCCCGTCTGCCGTCGGCCCACACACCGTGGAGCAGGCCCGGTGCCGCGTCTGCTCGGCTCTGCCTGGGTGGACGGCAGACGGGATGGGAGTTCCCCACCGACACACCCCACCGGCCGCACCCGCGTACAGAGCCCCCGCCATCCCGGAGCCTGAGCGCCCCCGCCGGAGGCATCATCTTCGACCCGCGGCTGCCCTATCGCCTTCTCGACCGCCCGCTGCACGTGGCGCCCCGCCGTAAAGGCGGCGCGCTCCCGCGCCGTGCGCGGGTCTTGATGAGGTAGAGAAACCTGTAACAGCTCGCCCCTAGAAGCGAGCGAAGATCACCGTTGCGTCGTCGTGCTCCTTGGAGAGCGGGGCCAGCGCTCACGGTCTGGGTCGCTCTGCTCGGCGTCGCGGACTTGGCCGATGAGAGAGGCTGGGCCGTGTTGTTCCAGAACGTCGAGGCAATCTGACCAGTCGCCAAGAGCGAAGGTGTCGACGAACCGGGCAGAGCCGTCAGTGAGAAGCGCCGCTCGTCTCAGGTGTGCGATCGGCGTCGTGCCCGTCAGAGCCTCGGCCGCAGCTTCGGGCTCCGCAGCGGCCACCCAGAACCCGCCCGGCCGGTTGCGCAGTGCCCGCTCCTCCTCGACCAACGAGGTGTGCGTTGCCCGTTCCTCCTGTGACCCCGGCTTGGCCGCGCGCAAGGCGGCTCGCTTCTCGCTTGCGACCGCTTTCAGGCGTTGATCAGTGACGACTAGGGGCTTCTGCCCTTCGTCGAGGACGAGAGAGCCGTCTCCCAGCACGAGCCATTCGGCTTGCTCGTCCTGGACTCGAAGCAGGGCGACCATCGCTGACGGGGAGAACGGACTGTTCACATCGCAGGTCCCCCGGTGAAGATCCGCCGTCTGCTCAATGGCGGTAGCGAGGCAGTGAGTCAGCTCCCGTCGGCTTTCGGTGGCCTCTCTGTGCAGCGAGTTGCCCAGCCTCTGGACGAACCAAGCCACGCCGTGGATGCATCCGGTGGCCAGGCCCTGTGGCATCCCGGCTCCATCCAGCACCACGACGCACTCGGCGCTGCCGATGGCGAAGTCCTCGTTGGGTCCCCCAGGTCGGGGGGTGCTGGACAGGGCGACATCCACGTCAGCTCACCTCGTGCAGGAGCAACTCACTGATCGCGCGGCTGTCCGTGATCGACGGCATCAACGAGTCGCTGACGTCGGTCACGATGGCGTTCCTGGCTGACCGCCCCGGCCGGCCGGTCGACAACGAGCTTCGCAAGATCCTCAGGACTTGGGCATTCGTCCTTCCCGGGCCGGGGGAGAGGGAGCTCCCCATCGAGGCTGGCAACGCTCTGCACTGGGTAGCCAAGGCCTCGCGGCCCCTGGCTGATCTTGCGGACCCGGTTGTCGGACGGGCTGTCCTCGACTCGCTGAAACTGAAGCTGGACGGCACCGCCGCGGCCGCATAGACGGTACGCCGGAAGCGGCGCACGCTCGTCAAC
Source organism: Streptomyces sp. NPDC056527 (assembly GCF_042794475.1). NCBI lineage: Bacteria > Bacillati > Actinomycetota > Actinomycetes > Kitasatosporales > Streptomycetaceae > Streptomyces > Streptomyces sp. NPDC056527. The sequence continues at coordinate 56,232 of NZ_JBHTTQ010000018.1, read as the reverse complement.
GCCATGAACTACGCGGTCGACCTCGGCGAGTTCTCGGAGAACCCGCTCGCCGCGGTGCGCTGGCACAAGCCCAAGGTGTCCGGCGAGGTGGGCCCGCGCGTCGTGGCCAACCCGGAGCAGGCCCGGTCCCTCCTTCACGCCGTCTCGTACATCGGGGGCTATCGGCGAGCTCGCGGCCGGCGTCTGGTCGGCCTGTTTGCCGGGATGTACTTCGGGGGCTTCAGACCTGCTGAAGTGGTGGGCATAGCCGAGCCGGATCTCACGCTCCCCGCCTCCGGATGGGGCTCCGCTCTCCTGCACCGGACCCGCCCGAGTGTCGGCAAGCAGTGGACCGACTCAGGAGAGAGCCACGACGACCGCGGGCTGAAGAACCGCCCGAACGAGGACGTCCGTCGGGTCCCCATCCCTCCCCAGCTCGTGAGCATCTTCCGCGAGCACATCGAGACCTTCGGCACCGCTGGCGACGGGCGGCTGTTCTTCAGCGAGAGCGGGGGAGTGGTCTCCTCGTCGACGTACTACCGGGCCTGGCAGGAAGCCCGAGAGCTCGCGCTCCCGCCGGCAGTGGTCGCCTCCCCGCTCGCCCGTCGGCCTTACGACCTCAGGCACTCGGCGCTCTCCACGTGGCTCAACGCGGGTGTCGACGCCACTGAGGTCGCCGAGCGTGCGGGCAACAGCGTGGAGGTGCTGCTGAGTCGGTATGCGAAGTGCCTCGACGGCCGTCAGGAAGTGGCGAATCGGCGCATCGAGGACCTGCTCCGCGAATACGAGTGAGAGCCGTCGAACGCGCTCCGAGGCCCCTGGACCTGTCCGGGGGCCTCTGTCGTTCCCCTGGACCGACCTGCGTCGATGCCTCAAGATCCTGTCCACAAATAGTCCACGGACCCCGACATACGGCCGCTCCGAGCGGCACATGGCTGCACATACGACAAGACCCCGTCCTCAGCATCAACGCTGGTGGCGGGGTCTTTAGGCACTTCCTGCGAAGTGCCCCCGGCAGGATTCGAACCTGCGCACACGGCTCCGGAGGCCGTTGCTCTATCCCCTGAGCTACGGGGGCGTCCGCCGTGTTCGGCGGCGACGGGTAGAACCCTACCAGCATCCGAGGAGTGCCTGTGAACAGGTATTTCCGTCGCGTCACCGACCCCTCGTTCCCCCTCACGGGTCGGAAGTGGGCAAAACCCGGACGCAGCCCCTCCCCGCGACCTACTCTCGTCGTGTGTCAGGCGTGTCCGGTCGGGTGCTCGTTGTCGATGACAACCGGGTGATCCGGCAGTTGATCAGGGTCAATCTTGAACTCGAGGGGTTCGAGGTCGTGACCGCGGCCGATGGTGCCGAGTGTCTGGATGTCGTGCATCAGGTCTGTCCTGATGTCGTCACCCTCGACGTCGTCATGCCCCGGCTGGACGGGTTCCGCACCGCCGAGAAGCTGCGGTCCGATCCGCGGACCAGTCATGTGCCCGTTGCCATCGTCAGTGCCTGTACGCAGCACGAGATGGACAGCGGAGTCGCGGCCGGTGTCGACGCGTTCCTCGCCAAGCCCTTCGAGCCCGCCGAGCTCGTCCGCGTCGTGCGCCAGCTCATGCACCGGGAGCGCGGCCAGCGGCGCGACGGACAGGAGGGGCCTTCTGCCGTCGACGGCAGACACGGGGCCGGGCGTGCCGGCAGTCCCAGCGGGTCCCACTAGTCGTGCTCCACCGCGTGCCCGGCCGCGAGTGAGCGTGCCCGCTTCCCCGCTGCCCGCATTGCGAAACCGGTTCGCGTTCCGCCCCCCCTTCTCCCATACGCTTGTCCCGTGACCCCCGCGGACCTCTCCCTCACCGTGCTGCACGCCGTGCGCCGTGCGGTCGACGACGGTGCGCTGCGGGTCGACAGCGGAGACATGCCCCGGCACATCAAGGTCGAGCGGCCCCGCCCCGGCGGGCGCGGGGACTACGCGAGCAACGTGGCCCTGACCCTCGCGCGCGCCGCCCAGCGCACCCCCCTCGACGTGGCCGCCATCCTCCGGGACCGGCTCCACCACAGCCCCGGGCTCGCCGCCGTCGACATCACCGGCCCCGGCTTCCTCAACTTCACCCTGCGCCACGAGGCACAGCAGGACCTCGTACGCGAGATCCTCCACCGCGGTCCCCACTACGGGTGGCACCAGCCCACCGGCCAGACCGCCCAGCCCTGCTACCGCGCCGACCTCCGCGCCGCCGTCACCGCCGACTCCGTGCGGCGGATCCTCCTCTCCCAGGGCGTCGCCGTCCGCACCAGCTGCGAGGACGCCGCCGACCCCGACTGGGCGCTCTTCGACGTGCGGATCGAGGCCCAGGAAGCGAGGGGAAAGCTACCCGTCGACCTCGCGCCCCTCCCCGTTTCCGACACCCCCCGCGCCCTCCTCCGCCGTCTCGGTGTCGACGCCGCACGTTGGGGGCTCCTCTCCGCCGCCTCGCACGACCGGGCCCGTCTCGGTGACGAACTCCTCCGTCAGCACGAGGACAATCCCCTCTTCCGCGTCCGGTACGCCCACTCCCGTACCCGCGCCCTCCTCCGTAACGCCGCACAGCTCCGGATCGAGTCCCATCGTTCGTCCGACCGCTGCGGCTACGTCGATGACTGCGGCGCTGAGCGCAGCCACCCCACCGTCCAAGACGCCGAGCCCGCGAACCCCGCCGCGCCCACCCACGCCGCGCCCGCCGACGACCCCGCCGCGCCCACCCCCGCCACCCACACCGTCGACGCCCACGCCCTGACCCGCGCCCTCGCCGACCACCCCGACGTTCTCGCCTCCGCCGCCCGCCTTCGCGCCCCCGATCGGGTCGCCCGGCATCTCGAAGTCGTCGCCGATGCGCTGCTCGACTTCCAGCACACCGTCCTGCCCCTCGGCGACGAGAAACCCTCGGCCGCCCACCGTTCCCGGCTCGCGCTCGCCGAAGCCGCCGGGGTGGTGCTCGCCGGTGGCCTCTCCCTGCTCGGCATCAGCGCACCCGACCAGATTTGAAAGATGCAGACATGAGCCGTTCCGCCCACCCCGCCGGGCCCCGTCACGCCGATGTCCTTCCCGAAGGGCACTACACCGCCCCGCCCGCCGATCTGAACCTCCTCGACCCCAAGGTCTGGGCCAGGACCGTCGAGCGGAACGATCTGGGCGTCGTCACCGTCGGCGGTATCGGAGTCGACGAGCTCCGCGAGCAGTTCGGCACCCCCGCGTACTTCCTCGACGAGGCCGACTTCCGCGCGCGCTGCCGCGCCTGGGCCGACGCCTTCGGCGCCGACGCCGACGTCTTCTACGCCGGCAAGGCCTTCCTCTCCCGCGCCGTCGTGCGCTGGCTGAAGGAGGAGGGGCTGAATCTGGACGTGTGCTCCGGTGGCGAGCTGTCCACGGCCCTGTCCGCCGGGATGCCCGCCGAGCGCATCGCCTTCCACGGGAACAACAAGTCCCACGACGAGATCCAGCGCGCGATCGAGGTCGGCGTCGGGCGCATCGTCCTCGACTCCTTCCAGGAGATCGTCCGCGTCGCCCACATCGCCCAGTCCCTCGGCAAGCGCCAGCGCGTGCAGATCCGGGTGACGGTCGGGGTCGAGGCTCACACGCACGAGTTCATCGCCACCGCCCACGAGGACCAGAAGTTCGGCATCGCCCTCGCCGGGGGACAGGCCGCCGAGGCCGTCCGCAGGATCCTCAAGCTCGACGGGCTCGAGCTCATCGGCATCCACTCCCACATCGGGTCCCAGATCTTCGACATGGCCGGCTTCGAGGTGTCCGCCCGCCGCGTCGTCCAGCTGCTCGCCGAGGTACGCGACGAGCACGGCGTCGAGCTCCCCGAGATCGACCTCGGCGGCGGCCTCGGCATCGCCTACACCTCCGAGGACGACCCCCGCGAGCCGCACCACATCGCCAAGGCCCTCACCGAGATCGTCACCCGTGAGTGCGAGTCCGCGGGGCTCCGTACACCCCGGATCTCCGTCGAGCCCGGGCGCGCCATCGTCGGGCCCACCGCCTTCACCCTCTACGAGGTCGGCACCGTCAAGCCCCTCGAAGGGCTGCGGACGTACGTCAGCGTCGACGGCGGCATGTCGGACAACATCCGCACCGCGCTGTACGACGCCGAGTACAGCGTCGCCCTGGTGTCGCGGACGAGTGACGCCGAGCCCATGCTCGCCCGCGTCGTCGGCAAGCACTGCGAGAGTGGCGACATCGTCGTACGGGACGCGTTCCTGCCCGCCGACATCGCCCCCGGCGATCTCATCGCCGTACCGGCCACCGGGGCGTACTGCCGCTCCATGGCCAGCAACTACAACCACGCACTCCGCCCGCCCGTCGTCGCCGTGCGCGACGGCGAGGCGAAGGTGATCGTCCGGCGTGAGACAGAGGAAGATCTCCTGCGTCTCGATGTCGGGTGATGAAATAAGCGTCTCAGGATCCGGACGAGGGGCAGAAACCCTCGTCCGGTGAGTGAGACTGGTCCAACCGTAGAGATACGAAGTAGTACGAGAAACGAGGTCGGATGATGCGTACGCGTCCGCTGAAGGTGGCGCTGCTGGGCTGTGGTGTGGTCGGCTCAGAGGTGGCGCGCATCATGACGACGCACGCCGACGACCTCGCCGCGCGCATCGGCGCCCCGGTCGAGCTCGCCGGCGTGGCGGTCCGCCGCCCGGACAAGGTCCGTGAGGGCATCCCCGCGGAGCTGATCACCACCGACGCCACCGCCCTGGTCAAACGGGGCGACATCGACGTCGTCGTCGAGGTCATCGGCGGGGTCGAGCCCGCCCGCACCCTCATCACCACCGCCTTCGAGCACGGCGCCTCCGTCGTCTCGGCCAACAAGGCGCTCCTCGCCCAGGACGGCGCGAGCCTCTACGCCTCCGCCGACCAGCACGGCCAGGACCTGTACTACGAGGCCGCCGTCGCGGGTGCCATCCCGCTCATCCGGCCGCTGCGCGAGTCCCTCGCCGGCGACAAGATCAACCGCGTGATGGGCATCGTCAACGGGACGACCAACTTCATCCTCGACAAGATGGACACGTCCGGCGCCGGGTACTCCGAAGCGCTCGACGAGGCCACCGCCCTCGGGTACGCCGAGGCCGACCCGACCGCCGACGTCGAGGGCTTCGACGCCGCCGCCAAGGCCGCCATCCTCGCCGGGATCGCCTTCCACACCCGCGTGCGCCTCGACGACGTCTACCGCGAGGGCATGACCGAGGTCACCGCCGCCGACTTCGCCTCCGCCAAGCGCATGGGCTGCACCATCAAGCTGCTCGCCATCTGCGAGCGCTCCGCGGACGGCGGCTCCGTCACCGCGCGCGTGCACCCCGCGATGATCCCGCTGAGCCACCCGCTCGCCTCCGTCCGCGAGGCCTACAACGCGGTCTTCGTCGAGGCCGAGGCCGCCGGGCGGCTCATGTTCTACGGCCCCGGCGCCGGCGGTTCTCCGACCGCCTCGGCCGTCCTCGGCGACCTGGTCGCCGTGTGCCGCAACAAGCTCAACGAGGCCACCGGCCCCGGCGAGTCCGCGTACACCCAGCTGCCCGTGAGTCCCATGGGCGACGTCGTGACGCGGTACCACATCAGCCTCGACGTGGCCGACAAGCCTGGCGTGCTCGCCCAGGTCGCGACGGTCTTCGCCGAGCACGGCGTATCCATCGATACGGTGCGCCAGCAGGGCAAGGACGGCGAGGCCTCCCTCGTCGTCGTCACCCACCGCGCGCCCGACGCCGCCCTCTCCGGGACCGTCGAGGCGCTGCGCAAGCTCGACACCGTGCGCGGTGTCGCCAGCATCATGCGTGTTGAAGGGGAGTAAGGACCCATGACCAGCAAGGGCACCCACCAGTGGCGCGGCATCATCGAGGAGTACCGGGACCGCCTTCCGGTCACGGACACGACGCCCGTCGTCACGCTCCGTGAGGGCGGCACGCCGCTCGTCCCCGCTCAGGTCCTCTCCGAGCGCACGGGCTGCGAGGTGCACCTCAAGGTCGAGGGCGCCAACCCCACCGGTTCCTTCAAGGACCGCGGTATGACCATGGCCATCTCCAAGGCCAAGGAGGAGGGCGCGCAGGCCGTCATCTGCGCCTCCACCGGCAACACCTCGGCGTCCGCGGCGGCTTACGCGGTCCGCGCCGGGATGGTGTCCGCCGTCCTCGTGCCGCAGGGCAAGATCGCGCTCGGCAAGATGGGCCAGGCCCTCGTGCACGGCGCGAAGATCCTCCAGGTCGACGGCAACTTCGACGACTGCCTCACCCTGGCCCGCGCGCTCTCCGAGAACTACCCGGTGGCGCTGGTCAATTCGGTGAACCCGGTCCGTATCGAGGGCCAGAAGACCGCGGCCTTCGAGATCGTGGACATGCTGGGCGACGCCCCCGACATCCACGTCCTGCCCGTGGGCAACGCCGGCAACATCACGGCGTACTGGAAGGGGTACCGGGAGTACGCCGCGGACGGTCTGGCGACGCACACCCCGCGCATGTGGGGCTTCCAGGCCTCCGGCTCCGCGCCGCTCGTGCGCGGCGAGGTCGTCAAGGACCCGTCGACCATCGCCACCGCGATCCGGATCGGAAACCCGGCCTCCTGGGACTTCGCGATCGCCGCGCGGGACGAGTCCGGCGGCTTCATCGACGAGGTGACGGACCGTGAGATCCTGCGCGCCTACCGGCTGTTGGCCGCGCAGGAGGGTGTCTTCGTCGAGCCCGCCTCCGCCGCGTCCGTCGCCGGTCTGCTGAAGGCCGCCGAGCAGGGCAAGGTCGACCCGGGCCAGCGGATCGTCTGCACGGTCACCGGCAACGGCCTGAAGGACCCCGACTGGGCCGTCGCCGGCGCGCCCCAGCCGGTCACCGTCCCGGTCGACGCGGCCACCGCCGCGGAGCGCCTCGGCCTGATCTGATCGGCCCCGTCCGGTCCGTTCGGCCTCGGATCGGGGGCTGATCCGCCGCGCCCGGCGCGATCAGCCTCCTGATCTGGCCTGATCCACCTCTGCCTGGCCTGATTCGGCCCCTCCTCACGGAGGGGCCACCGGGTGAAACCCGATCAGGAACGTACATAGGCGCACAGGATGGCTCGCGACACGCATCGTGCGCCTCCTGTGCGCCCTATGTCGCCACAGAACCTTCCTTCGATAGGCTGTACCGAACCCGCCCCGTTGCATATGCGCGGTGTCGTTGCCGTTGTCGCCCCCGAGGCAGAAGCGGCCCCCGGGTTTCCGTGTACTTCTCTTGAAATCCCGTAGTCGCAAGTCAAGGAGAGTCATCGAGCGATGGCCGGTCCCGCGTTCCGCGCCGCCGCCGTACGGGTGCGCGTTCCCGCCACCAGCGCCAACCTCGGCCCGGGCTTCGATGCCTTCGGCCTGTCGCTGGGTCTCTACGACGACGTCGTCGTCCGGGTCGCCGACTCCGGGCTGCACATCGACATCGCCGGAGAGGGCGCCGACACGCTCCCGCGCGACGAGAGCCACCTGCTCGTACGCTCCCTGCGCACGGCCTTCGACCTGCTCGGCGGTCAGCCGCGCGGCCTCGAGGTCGTCTGCGCCAACCGCATCCCGCACGGCCGCGGCCTCGGCTCCTCCTCCGCCGCCATCTGCGCCGGCATCGTCGCCGCGCGAGCCGTGACCATAGGCGGCGACACGCGCCTCGACGAGGCGGCCCTCCTCGAGCTCGCCACGGAGATCGAGGGGCACCCCGACAACGTCGCCGCCTGCCTGCTCGGCGGCTTCACGCTCGCGTGGACCGAATCCGGTGCCGCGCGGGCGATCAGGATGGATCCCTCGGATTCCATCGTTCCGGTGGTTTTCGTCCCCGGAAAGCCCGTGCTGACCGAGACCGCCCGCGGTCTGCTGCCGCGCACCGTCCCGCACGTCGACGCCGCGGCCAACGCCGGGCGTGCCGCGCTCCTCGTGGAGGCGCTCACCCGCCGCCCCGAGCTGCTGCTCGCGGCCACCGAGGACCGGCTGCACCAGGAGTACCGGGCTCCCGCGATGCCCGAGAGCATCGCCCTTGTGAACCGGCTGCGGGCGGACGGAGTCCCCGCGGTCATCTCCGGCGCGGGCCCCACGGTGCTCGCGCTGGCCGAACACGGGACGGCCGACAAGGTCGCCCGGCTGGCGGGAGAGGGATGGGCCGCGAACCGGCTCGACCTCGACGTGTCCGGAGCGAGTGTTCTGCCGCTCGCTCCGTAGGGACACGTGATTGCCGGTGATGGAGAGGGGGAATGTTTGTTGGAGCCGGTAGTGTTAACCTCAAGTCAGCACCCGGCGCCTTTGTGGCGCGGTGCTGAGTGTCCCCATCCGGGACCACCGATTCTTCCGGGAGCCTCCCCAACTGCCTGAGCAGCCTGCCTGAGCAGTTTCGAGCACGCTCCGGAACCGGCACGACACCCCTCGCTCTTCCCAGGTGAGGGCCGAGCAGGGGGCCTCGGGCCGGACCCACAGCACGTTTTTTCTCTTCCGCCGTACCCGGCGGGACCACCGCCCCGACACGGTCCACAAGCCAGGACCGCTGCCGGACAGCACAACCGGTCGCCGAGCCAGATGGCCGACGTCCGCTCCAGGGAAGGACCCTTCGTGAGCGACACCACCGATCTGATGGGCGTGACTGCCGACAACAGTGTCGACAACGCCGCGCCCGCCGAAGGTGCTGCCACTGGCACCACCGCACGGCGCCGCCGCTCCGGCACCGGCCTCGAGGGCATGGTCCTGGCCGAGCTGCAGCAGGTCGCGTCCGGCCTCGGCATCAGGGGCACCGCGCGGATGCGCAAGAGCCAGCTGATCGAGGTCATCAAGGAGGCGCAGGCCGGAGGCGGCTCGTCCGCCCCCGCCAAGGCCGCCGACACGGCCGAGACCAAGCCGAAGCGCCGTGCCACGTCCAAGGCGCGCACGAGCGAGGGCGCGGCCGAGACCGCCGCCCCGCAGGCGGAGAAGGCCGAGAAGGCCGTCGCCCAGCAGCAGATCGACATCCCCGGTCAGCCCGCCTCCGACGACCAGCCGGCCGGCGAGCGCCGCCGCCGCCGGGCCACCGCGCCCGCCGGCAGCCCGGAGGGCGAGGCCAAGGCGGAGACGGCCCAGGCCGTGAAGACCGAGGCCAAGGCCGAGGCCCGTACGGACACGTCCGCCGACGCCAAGGCCGACACCGCCGTCGACACCGCCGAGGGTCGCGGCCGCCGTGACCGCGGCGAGCGGGGCGAGCGCGGGGAGCGCCGTGACCGCGGCGACCGCCAGCGCGACCGCCGTGACCGCGGCAAGGGCGACGACCAGCAGGGCGGTGGCCAGGGCGGCCAGCGCCAGCAGCGTCAGGGCGGCCAGCAGCCGAACACCGGCCCGCAGGACGACTTCGACGACGAGGGCGGCCGTCGTGGCCGTCGCGGCCGCTACCGCGACCGTCGTGGCCGTCGTGGCCGTGACGACTTCGCGACCGGCGAGCCGCAGGTCTCGGACGACGATGTCCTGATCCCCGTCGCGGGCATCCTCGACATCCTCGACAACTACGCGTTCATCCGGACCTCCGGCTACCTGCCCGGCCCGAACGACGTGTACGTCTCCCTCGCCCAGGTCCGCAAGAACGGCCTGCGCAAGGGTGACCACGTCACCGGCGCCGTGCGTCAGCCGAAGGAGGGCGAGCGCCGCGAGAAGTTCAACGCGCTGGTCCGCCTGGACTCCTCGAACGGCATGGCCGCCGATTCCGGCCGTGGCCGCCCGGAGTTCAACAAGCTGACCCCGCTCTACCCGCAGGACCGGCTCCGTCTGGAGACCGACCCGGGCGTGCTGACCACGCGGATCATCGACCTCGTGTCGCCGATCGGCAAGGGCCAGCGTGGCCTGATCGTGGCCCCGCCGAAGACCGGCAAGACCATGATCATGCAGGCGATCGCCAACGCGATCACGCACAACAACCCCGAGTGCCACCTGATGGTCGTCCTGGTCGACGAGCGTCCGGAAGAGGTCACCGACATGCAGCGGTCGGTCAAGGGCGAGGTCATCTCCTCGACCTTCGACCGCCCGGCCGAGGACCACACCACGGTCGCCGAGCTGGCCATCGAGCGCGCCAAGCGTCTCGTGGAGCTGGGTCACGACGTGGTCGTCCTGCTCGACTCGATCACCCGCCTGGGCCGCGCGTACAACCTCGCGGCGCCGGCCTCCGGCCGCATCCTGTCCGGTGGTGTCGACTCGACCGCGCTCTACCCGCCGAAGCGCTTCTTCGGTGCCGCGCGCAACATCGAGGACGGCGGCTCGCTGACCATCCTGGCCACCGCGCTGGTCGACACCGGCTCGCGCATGGACGAGGTGATCTTCGAGGAGTTCAAGGGCACCGGCAACATGGAGCTCAAGCTCGACCGGAAGCTCGCCGACAAGCGCATCTTCCCGGCCGTCGACGTCGACGCCTCGGGTACGCGTAAGGAAGAGATCCTGCTCGGCAGCGACGAGCTCGCCGTCACCTGGAAGCTGCGCCGTGTGCTGCACGCGCTCGACCAGCAGCAGGCGATCGAGCTGCTCCTCGACAAGATGAAGCAGACGAAGTCGAACGGCGAGTTCCTGCTCCAGATCCAGAAGACGACTCCCGGAGCCGCCAACAACGACTGAGGCGAGACCTCCGTCACACGGCGGGGAACCGGCCTCAGGGCCGTAACCCCGCCGTGACCTGGACAAACCCACTGCGCCCACCGTGCCTCGCACGGTGGGCGCGGTGCGTTGTGGGCCGTCGCTCTGCGAAACCTCACAGGTTCCTATGCAACCCTTTTGGGCGCTTCGCCGTCACAGAAGGTGAAACTAGGACCTGAGGTAGCAGATGAGTCAGCAGAGCAGGAGTGGCCGAATACCAGGCAGCGGCAACGGCCGCCGGCGCAAGCCGCCCACCAAGGGCCGGCGCGCGGTGACCGTCGCCGCCTGGGGCGCGGCCGCACTCGTCGTGGTCGGCGGCTCCGGACTCGGTTACGTCTACTTCAAGCTGAACGGCAACCTCAAGGGCGTCGACATCAACGCCCAGCTCGGCACCGAACGGCCCGAGAACGTCGACAACGGCTCCATGGACATCCTCGTCCTGGGCTCCGACTCCCGCTCCGGGGACAACGGCGCGTACGGCAAGGACGAGGGCGGGGCCCGCTCCGACACCGCGATGATCGTCCACGTCTACGAGGGCCACAAGAAGGCAAGCGTCGTCTCCGTCCCGCGTGACACCATCGTCGCCCGCCCCGCCTGCACCGACGGGCAGGGCAACGCCGTCGCCGGCGACAAGCGGGCGATGTTCAACACCGCGTACGAGGTGGGCGGCCCGGCCTGCGCCGTGAAGACCGTCGAGTCGATGTCCGGCATCCGCATGGACCACTACATCGAGGTCGACTTCACCGGCTTCACCAAGCTGATCGACAAGCTCGGCGGCGTGGAGGTCACCACGACGCGCCGGATCACGGACGACAAGAGCCACCTCGACCTCGCACCGGGCACCCACACCCTCGACGGCGAGCAGTCCCTCGGTCTGGTGCGCACCCGCAAGACCGTCGGCGACGGCAGCGACCTCGGCCGCATCCAGCTCCAGCAGGCCTTCATGAAGGCCTTCATCGAGCAGGTCAAGGACGTCGGCGTCCTCACCGACCCCAAGAAGCTCCTGGACGTCGCGGACACGGCCACCAAGGCGATCACGCCCGACTCCGAGCTGGACTCCGTCAACGAGCTCATGAGCTTCTCCCAGGGGCTCTCGGGGATCGACTCGCAGGACGTCCGGATGGTCACGATGCCGGTTCGGTACGACCCCGCCGACCCGAACCGCGTCATACCCCTGGAAGCCCAGTCCCGGCAGGTCTGGCAGGCGCTCAAGGCCGACAGGCCCATCCCCGCCTCCGCGACCGAGGACGCGGCCACCGGGCAGGCGGACGGCGTCGTGAAGTAGCCCTTCGGGACACCGCTCGACGGCCCCGGAATAGTTTCACCACGGACCCGGTTTTGGGAGATACGGCCGGTCCTGGCAGACTGGTACGTCGGCTCCGGTTCACGCAGGTGCAATCCGCACGGCGACCCGGCGCCCTCCCGAAACTAGGAGACACCTTGAAGCGCGAGATCCACCCCGAGTACGTCGAGACCCAGGTCAGCTGCACCTGTGGCGCGTCGTTCACCACCCGTAGCACCCTGGCCGAGGGCACCATCCGTGCCGAGGTCTGCTCCGAGTGCCACCCGTTCTACACGGGCAAGCAGAAGATCCTCGACACCGGCGGCCGCGTCGCCCGCTTCGAGGCCCGCTTCGGCAAGGCTGCGGCCAAGAAGTAGCACGTCACTGCGCCGGTCCTTGGTCGCTCCCCCTGGGAGTACCGGACCGGCGCTTTGCCGTCCCCGCAGTCCGTTCGTACGAAAACCAGGAGCCCCCGATGTTCGAGGCGGTCGAGGAACTGATCGGCGAGCACGCCGATCTCGAGAAGAAGCTCGCTGACCCTTCGGTCCACGCGGACCAGGCCAACGCGCGCAAGCTGAACAAGCGTTACGCCGAGCTGACCCCGATCGTCGCCGTCTACCGTTCGTGGAAGCAGAACGGTGACGACATCGAGACCGCCCGCGAGCTGATGCACGACGACCCCGACTTCGCGGCCGAGGTCAAGGAGCTGGAGAAGCAGCGCGAGGAGCTGACCGACAAGCTGCGGCTGCTGCTCGTCCCGCGCGACCCCAGCGACGACAAGGACGTCATCCTGGAGATCAAGGCCGGCGCGGGCGGCGACGAGTCCGCCCTGTTCGCCGGCGATCTGCTGCGGATGTATCTGCGCTACGCCGAGCGCGTCGGCTGGAAGACCGAGATCATCGACTCCACCGAGTCCGAGCTCGGCGGCTACAAGGACGTCCAGGTCGCGGTGAAGACCAAGGGCGGCAACGGCGCGACCGAGCCCGGCCAGGGCGTCTGGGCGCGGCTGAAGTACGAGGGCGGGGTGCACCGCGTGCAGCGCGTGCCCGCCACCGAGTCGGCCGGCCGGATCCACACCTCCGCCGCCGGTGTCCTCGTGACGCCCGAGGCCGAGGAGATCGACGTCGAGATCCACGCCAACGACCTGCGCATCGACGTGTACCGCTCCTCCGGTCCCGGCGGCCAGTCCGTCAACACGACCGACTCCGCGGTCCGCATCACGCACCTGCCGACCGGCATCGTCGCCTCCTGCCAGAACGAGAAGAGCCAGCTCCAGAACAAGGAGCAGGCCATGCGAATCCTCCGGTCCCGGCTGCTCGCCGCGGCGCAGGAGGAGGCCGAGTCCAAGGCCGCCGACGCCCGCCGCAGCCAGGTCCGCACCGTCGACCGGTCCGAGAAGATCCGTACGTACAACTTCCCGGAAAACCGGATCTCGGACCACCGCGTCGGCTTCAAGGCGTACAACTTGGACCAGGTGCTCGACGGCGACCTGGACTCGATGATCCAGGCCTGCGTCGACGCCGACTCTGCTGCGAAACTGGCCGCCGCGTAAGTTCCGTAAGCCCCACCCCGTACCACGGAGGACCAGCGTGAACCTGCTGCTTGCCGAGGTGGCCCAGGCCACCCAGCGGCTGGCCGACGCCGGCGTTCCCTCTCCGCGTTTCGACGCGGAGGAGCTCGCCGCGTTCGTGCACGGCGTCAAGCGGGGGGAGCTGCACAACGTCAAGGACGCGGACTTCGACGCCCGCTACTGGGAGGCGGTGGCCCGCCGGGAGGCGCGCGAGCCGCTCCAGCACATCACCGGCCGGGCGTTCTTCCGCTACCTGGAGCTCCAGGTGGGGCCGGGCGTCTTCGTGCCCCGCCCGGAGACCGAGTCGGTCGTCGGCTGGGCCATAGACGCCGTACGGGCCATGGACGTCGTCGAGCCGCTGATCGTCGACCTGTGCAGCGGTTCGGGCGCGATCGCGCTCGCCATGGCGCAGGAGGTGCCGCGCTCGCGCGTGCACGCCGTGGAGCTCTCGGACGACGCGCTGGTGTGGACCCGTAAGAACGCCGAGGGTTCACGGGTCACCGTGCACCAGGGCGACGCGCTCAGCGCGCTGCCCGAGCTCGACGGTCAGGTCGACCTGGTCATCTCCAACCCGCCGTACATCCCGCTGACCGAGTGGGAGTACGTCGCGCCCGAGGCACGCGACCACGACCCGGAGATGGCACTCTTCTCCGGCGAGGACGGCCTCGACACGATCCGGGGGATCGAGCGCACCGCGCACCGGCTGCTGCGCCCGGGGGGCCTCGTCGTGATCGAACACGCGGACACCCAGGGCGGCCAGGTGCCGTGGATCTTCAACGAGGAGGCCGGCTGGGCGGACGCAGCCGACCACCCCGACCTGAACAACCGGCCGCGCTTCGCCACCGCCCGCAAGGCGATGCCGTGAACCGCACCGCCATGACCACGCTTGTGTATGAGGAGGCCCGCTGATGGCTCGGCGATACGACTGCAACGAGGCGACGGACCGGGTGACCGGTCTGCGCGAGGCCGCGTCCGCCGTTCGTCGTGGCGAGCTGGTCGTGCTGCCCACCGACACCGTGTACGGGATCGGCGCGGACGCCTTCAGCTCGGAGGCGGTCGCGGACCTGCTGGACGCCAAGGGCCGGGGCCGCAACATGCCCACGCCCGTCCTCATCGGCTCCCCGAACACGCTGCACGGGCTCGTCACGGACTTCTCCGAGCAGGCGTGGGAGCTCGTCGACGCCTTCTGGCCGGGCGCGCTGACGCTGGTCGCCAAGCACCAGCCGTCGCTGCAGTGGGACCTGGGGGACACCCGGGGCACGGTGGCGATCCGCATGCCGCTGCACCCGGTCGCGATCGAGCTGCTCACCGAGGTGGGCCCCATGGCCGTCTCCTCGGCGAACCTCACGGGACACCCGTCGCCGGAGGACTGCGACGCGGCACAGGGCATGCTGGGGGACTCCGTCTCGGTGTACCTCGACGGCGGCCCGACGCCCGGGATCGTCCCGTCGTCGATCGTGGACGTCACGGGCAAGGTGCCCGTCCTGCTGCGCGAGGGCGCCCTGTCCCCGGAGGAGCTCCGCAAGGTCGTACCCGACCTCGAGGTGGCCAATTGACCGCCCCTGAGGGGCGTGGCATAGCGGGGCACGAGAGCACTTCCTTCCGCATCCTCCACGTCAGCACCGGCAACGTCTGCCGCTCGCCGATCACCGAGCGGCTGACCCGCCATGCCCTGTGCGACCGCCTGGGCGACCCCCGGGGCGGTGGCCTGATCGTGGAGAGCGCGGGCACCTGGGGCCACGAGGGCGCCCCGATGGAGGCCAACGCGGAGCTGGTCCTCGCCGACTTCGGCGCGGACGCCAGCGGCTTCGTGGGCCGCGAGCTCCTCGACGAGCACGTCATCCGCGCGGACCTCGTCCTGACGGCGACCCGCGACCACCGGGCGCAGGTCATCTCGATGGGCCACTCGGCGGGACTGCGGACCTTCACCCTGAAGGAGTTCACCCGGCTCGTCCGCGCCATAGATCCCGCGACGCTGCCGGACCCCCTGGGCGACGGCATGGTCGAACGCGCACGCGCCCTGGTCCGCGCGGCGGCCGCTCTACGCGGGTGGCTCCTGGCCCCGAACGCGGAGGCGGACGAGGTGAACGACCCGTACGGTGCGCCGATCACGTTCTTCCGCTCGATCGGCGAGGAGATCAACACGGCCCTCGACCCGGTCGTGACGGCGCTGACGGGCGTGCCCACACGGCGTTGAGGTGCGGACGGGGGCGGGGCTCGACACGGCGTCGACCCGGTCGTGAGGGCACTCACGGGTGTGCCCGATGTGGCACCGACGGGTGTGCCCGCGCGGCGTTGACGGGTGGGCACCGTTCCGGCGAGCGGGCGTCAGGGCCATCCGGCCCAGGAGCTTCGTGAACATCGGGCAAACCCTTGCCGACGCGCCTACATTGGAGCTGAAGCCCAGCCCACGCCTGGAGCCAACGATGCCGGTCACCGCTCCCCCCGAAGTGGATCTCGACGTCCTGCGCCGGCAGGACCCGGAGATCGCCGACGTGCTGCTCGGGGAGGTGCGCCGGCAGTCCGACAGTCTCCAGCTGATCGCGGCCGAGAACTTCACCTCGCCCGCCGTCCTCGCCGCGCTCGGCTCCCCGCTCGCCAACAAGTACGCCGAGGGCTATCCCGGCGCCCGGCACCACGGCGGCTGCGAGTTCGTCGACGCCGCCGAGCGGATCGCCGTGGACCGGGCCAAGGCGCTCTTCGGGTCCGAGCACGCCAATGTGCAGTCCCACTCCGGTTCCTCCGCCGTCCTCGCCGCCTACGCGGCCCTCCTGCGGCCCGGGGACACCGTCCTCGCCATGGGCCTCGAACACGGCGGCCATCTCACCCACGGCTCGCCCGCCAACTTCTCGGGACGCTGGTTCGACTTCGTTCCCTACGGCGTCGACGCCGAGACCGGACTCGTCGACTACGAGCAGGTCGCCGCCCTCGCCCGTCACCACCGCCCGAAGGCGATCGTCTGCGGCTCCATCTCCTACCCCCGGCATCTCGACTACGCGCTCTTCCGCGAGATCGCCGACGAGACCGGCGCCTATCTCATCGCCGACGCCGCGCACCCCATCGGCCTCGTCGCCGGGGGAGCGGCCCCCAACCCCGTCCCCTACGCCGATGTGGTGTGCGCCACCACGCACAAGGTGCTCCGCGGTCCGCGCGGCGGGATGATCCTGTGCGGCGCCGAGCTCGCCGACCGCGTCGACCGGGCCGTCTTCCCGTTCACGCAGGGCGGCGCCCAGATGCACACCATCGCCGCGAAGGCCGTCGCCTTCGGAGAGGCGGCGACGCCGGCCTTCGCCGCGTACGCCCATCAGGTGGTCGCGCACGCCCGCGTCCTCGCCGACGCGCTCGCCGCCGAGGGCTTCGCCGTCACCACGGGCGGCACGGACACCCACCTGATCACCGCGGATCCCGCCCCGCTCGGCATCGAGGGCCGCACCGCCCGGATGCGCCTCGCCGCCGCCGGCATGGTCCTCGACACATGTGCTCTTCCTTACGGGGACGGGCGCGGCATCCGGCTCGGTACGGCCGCCCTCACCACCCAGGGGATGGGCTCCCGGGAGATGGCCCGGATCGCCGCGTTGTTCACGATCGCGCTACGGGACGAGCCCGAGGAGACAGGCCGGGTACGCGCCGAAGTGCGCGATCTGGCCGGGCGATTTCCACCGTATGGACGGTGATGGCAGGCGGAGCGCAACCATCCTCGCGGGCCGAATGTCCTCAAGCACATGGACAGCACGGCTAGGGTGTGGGGCTGAGATGGCCAGCGATTCCTGTGGGGCAGCCCGTGCGTGATTACCTGCTGACGCTCTGTGTCACGGCCGCGGTGACCTATCTGCTGACCGGTCCGGTGCGGAAGTTCGCCATCGCGACCGGGGCGATGCCGGAGATCCGTGCCCGAGACGTACACCGAGAACCGACTCCGCGGCTCGGTGGCATCGCCATGTTCTTCGGGCTGTGCGCCGGACTGCTGGTCGCCGACCACCTCCAGAACCTCAACAGCGTCTTCGAGCTCTCCAACGAGCCCAGGGCGCTGCTGTCCGGAGCCGCGCTGATCTGGCTGATCGGTGTCCTCGACGACAAGTTCGAGCTGGACGCCCTGATCAAGCTGGGCGCGCAGATGATCTCCGCCGGCGTGATGGTGATCCAGGGTCTGACGATCCTGTGGCTGCCGATCCCCGGTGTCGGCACGGTCGCCCTCACCCGCGGGCAGGGCACGCTCCTCACGGTCGCCCTGGTGGTCCTCACCATCAACGCGGTGAACTTCGTGGACGGGCTCGACGGCCTCGCCGCCGGCATGGTCTGCATCGCGGCCGCCGCCTTCTTCCTGTACGCCTACCGCCTCTGGTACGGCTACACGATCGAGGCCGCCGCCCCCGCCACGCTCTTCGCCGCGATCCTCATGGGCATGTGCCTGGGCTTCCTGCCGCACAACATGCATCCGGCCCGGATCTTCATGGGCGACTCCGGCTCGATGCTGATCGGTCTGATCCTGGCCGCCTCGGCGATCTCGATCACCGGCCAGGTCGACCCGGACGCGCTGAAGATCTTCGAGGGCTCGACCCGCCAGGCCACCCACGCCGCGCTCCCGGTCTTCATCCCGCTCGTGCTGCCGCTGACGATCATCGCGATCCCGATGGCGGACCTGATCCTGGCCATCGTGCGCCGCACCTGGAACGGCCAGTCGCCGTTCGCGGCCGACCGCGGGCATCTGCACCACCGGCTTCTGGAGATCGGGCACTCGCACAGCCGTGCCGTGCTGATCATGTACTTCTGGTCGGCGCTGATCGCCTTCGGGACGCTCGCGTACTCGGTGCACTCGGCGTCCATGTGGATCGTGCTCGTGGTGGTGCTGCTCAGCGCGATCGGTCTGGTGCTGCTCCTGCTGCCGCGCTTCTCGCCGCGGGCCCCGCGGTGGGCGGAGTCCTTCGTCCCGCCGCGCTACCGGCGCCGTAAGCGGACGGCCGTGGAACCCCTGGCCGAATCCGCGACTCCGGTCCCCGCGTCCGTGGAGGGGCCTCTGGAGGAGCGCATCCCGCTCCCGGCAGGAGTCAACGGCGCCACCGCCATCGGCCACCGTTCGCGCTTCACCGACCGGCGGAAGGCCGGAACGTCGAGTTGACGAACGCCTCATCGGCGTCCAATACCAGACAAGTCCACCCCGTGTCGTGCACACACGCGCGCGGTAACTCTCATGTGTGACAGTCAGCACACTTCACGGGTAAAGAACTACTCAAATAGTTTGTGATACCGTTCACGAGACCCGGCGACAGAGCCGAAGGACCGTAGTGCGACGGTTCATTGGCCCCGAGACTCACCTCGGACCGGGCTTACGCTCGTCCCTGACGACACCATCGCCCCCACCAAGCAACAGCGGAGACACCGCCATGCCGTCCAACGACGCACGCATCCTTCTGTCAGCTGCCATTCCCACTGCTGCCACCGGCGCGATCGCCGCGGTCATCAGCGGCGTGGTCGCCGGTGGGAAGGGTGCGATCGGCGCCGTCCTCGGCTGCGTGATCGTCATCGCGTTCATGGGTATCGGGCTCGTGGTGCTCCAGCGGACGGCGAAGTCGTACCCGCACCTGTTCCAGGCGATGGGTCTTCTGCTCTACACGACCCAGCTCCTGCTTCTCTTCGTCTTGTTGCTGTTGCTCAAGAGCACCACGTTCTTCGACTTCAAGGCTTTCGCCTTCACCCTGCTCGCGTCGACCCTCGTCTGGATCGCCGCGCAGGCGCGTGCCTACATGAAGGCCAAGATCATGTACATCGACGACCCCAAGAAGCCGGGGTCGTCGACGTGAGGGGTAGGGCCGGGATAAAGGCGCATTCGGCTTCCTGCTATCGTCCGGTGCCAACTGCGGCACTGCGGGCGCGGGCATCCGAGCTGACGCCTGTCCCAGCGCGAGGCTCGAAGCCGAACCGCCGCCCCCTTATCCGTAAGACCAGTCCAGTGCCGACCCGCGGCTGCGTGCCGCGCCGACACAACGAGGTTGCCGTACCTATGCGCCACGCTGAAGGAGCCCGCGGTGAGTGCTGACCAGACGCTTGCCTTCGACCCGGATTGCCACATCTTCAGTGGATGCGGTTTCCCGGCGCCGGGCCTGCACACGTTCATGTACGAGCCCATCGCCACGGTGGGGGGCATCGACATCACCAAGCCGATGCTGCTCGCCGTGCTGGGCTCCATCGTGGTCGTCGGGTTCTTCTGGGCCGCCTTCAACAAGCCCAAGCTGATCCCCGGCAAGATGCAGATGGTCGGCGAGGCCGGTTACGACTTCGTTCGCCGCGGCATCGTCTACGAGATCATCGGCAAGAAGGACGGCGAGAAGTACGTCCCCTTCATGGTGTCGCTGTTCTTCTTCGTCTGGATCATGAACCTCTGGTCGATCATTCCGCTCGCCCAGTTCCCGGTCACGTCGCTGATCGCCTTCCCGGCCGGTCTCGCGCTGATCGTGTACGTCATGTGGATCTCGCTGACGTTCAAGAAGCACGGCTTCGTGGGCGGCTGGAAGAACATCGTCGGTTACGACAAGTCCCTCGGCGCGATCCTGCCGATGGTCGTCGTCCTCGAGTTCTTCTCGAACCTCATCATCCGGCCCTTCACGCACGCGGTCCGACTGTTCGCGAACATGTTCGCCGGTCACCTGCTGATCGTGATGTTCTCGCTGGCCACCTGGTACCTGATGAACGGCCTGGGCTTCGTCTACGCCGGCGCCTCGTTCGTCATGGTCCTCGTGATGACGGCCTTCGAGCTCTTCATCCAGGCCGTCCAGGCGTACGTCTTCGTCCTCCTGGCCTGCAGCTACATCCAGGGCGCGCTCGCCGAGCACCACTGAGCGACTCCCGCCCGGGATTCGGCTACACCCCCAATCCAACAGTCGTCCGGTGGCCAACCCCCACCGGGTCATTGAAAGAGAAGGAAGTAACGGCATGTCCGCTGCTCTCGAGCTGATCAACCTCGCCGCCCCCGGTGACAGCGCCAAGACCACCCTCGTCGGCAACGTCGCCTCGATCGGCTACGGCCTGGCCGCGATCGGCCCCGGCGTCGGCGTCGGCATCATCTTCGGTAACGGTACGCAGGCCCTCGCCCGCCAGCCCGAGGCCGCCGGTCTGATCCGCACCAACCAGATCATGGGCTTCGCCTTCTGTGAGGCGCTCGCCCTCATCGGCATCGTCATGGGCTTCGTCTACCAGTAAATCGGACCGACAGCCCAAACCTTTTTACGGAAGGCACTGATGTGAACGCTCTGCTTCTTGCGCAGGGTCAGGAGCCCCAGCCTCCTCTGATCCCGCATCTTGACGAGCTCGTCATCGGCCTGATCGCCTTCGTCATCGTCTTCGGCTTCCTCGCCAAGAAGCTCCTCCCGAACATCAACAAGGTTCTGGACGAGCGTCGGCAGGCCATCGAGGGCGGCATCGAGAAGGCCGAGTCGGCCCAGATCGAGGCCAAGAGCGTGCTGGAGCAGTACAAGGCCCAGCTCGCCGAGGCCCGCCATGAGGCCGCGCGTCTTCGCCAGGAGGCGACGGAGCAGGGCACCGCGATCATCCAGGAGATGAAGGCGGAAGGCCAGCGCCAGCGCGAGGAGATCATCGCGGCCGGCCACACGCAGATCGAGGCCGACCGCAAGGCTGCGGCGACCTCGCTGCGTCAGGACGTGGGCAAGCTCGCCACCGACCTGGCCGGCAAGCTGGTCGGCGAGTCCCTCGAGGACCACGCCCGCCAGAGCCGCACGATCGACCGCTTCCTCGATGAGCTCGAGGAGAAGGCCGAGGCCGTCCGATGAACGGAGCGAGCCGTGAAGCACTGGCCGCCGCACGTGAGTCCCTCGACGCGCTGACCGACAACACCTCGGTCGACGCCGCGAAGCTCGCGGGTGAGCTGGCCGCAGTCACCGCGCTGCTCGACCGCGAGGTGTCGCTGCGTCGGGTCCTGACCGACCCGGCGCAGGCAGGCGAGGCCAAGGCCGAGCTCGCCGGGCGCCTGCTCGGCGGCCAGGTGGGCGGCGAGACCGTCGACCTGATCTCCGGCATGGTGCGTTCCCGCTGGTCGTCCTCGCGTGACCTGGTCGACTCGGCCGAGGAGCTGGCGAACATCGCCGACCTCACCGCCGCGCAGCGGGCCGGTGCCCTGGACGACGTCGAGGACGAGCTGTTCCGGTTCGGCCGGATCATCACCTCCAGCACCGAGCTGCGCTCGGCGCTGACCGACAAGGCCGCCACGGCGTCCGCCAAGAGCGAGCTGCTGCGCAGCCTGCTCGGCGGCAAGGCCAACCCGGTCACCGAGCGTCTGGTCGTCCGTCTCGTGACCCAGCCGCGTGGACGTAGCCTGGAAGCGGGACTCGAGTCCCTCTCCAAGCTCGCCGCGGCGCGCCGGGACCGGATGGTCGCCGTCGTCACCTCGGCGGTGCCGCTGACCGACCAGCAGAAGCAGCGCCTCGGTGCCGTCCTGGCCAAGCTGTACGGCCGACAGATGCACCTGAACCTCGATGTGGACCCGGCGGTCCTCGGCGGGATCACGGTGCAGGTCGGTGACGAGGTCATCAACGGCACCATCGCGGAGCGCCTCGACGAGGCGACCCGGCGGCTGGCCGGCTGACGGCTTCGGCCACCAACTGAACAAGCATGATCAGCGGCCCGGTTGGGCCGTGCAATTGCAGAAGATTCCTGGGGGTCGGCCCCCAGACCCCCAAGAAAACTTCGGGCCCAACAAGGAGAGCAGGGAACCCAGATGGCGGAGCTCACGATCCGGCCGGAGGAGATCCGGGACGCGCTGGAGAACTTCGTCCAGTCGTACCAGCCGGACGCGGCCTCGCGCGAGGAGGTCGGAACGGTCAGCCTGGCCGGCGACGGCATTGCCAAGATCGAGGGTCTTCCCTCGGCCATGGCGAACGAGCTGCTGAAGTTCGAGGACGGCACCCTCGGTCTCGCCCTCAACCTCGAGGAGCGCGAGATCGGTGCGATCGTCCTCGGCGAGTTCAGCGGTATCGAGGAGGGCCAGCCGGTGCAGCGCACCGGTGAGGTTCTCTCCGTAGGTGTCGGCGAGGGCTACCTCGGCCGCGTCGTCGACCCGCTCGGCAACCCGATCGACGGCCTCGGCGAGATCGCGACCGAGGGCCGCCGCGCCCTCGAGCTGCAGGCCCCGGGCGTCATGGCCCGTAAGTCGGTGCACGAGCCGATGGAGACCGGCTACAAGGCCGTCGACGCCATGACGCCGGTCGGCCGTGGCCAGCGTCAGCTGATCATCGGCGACCGTCAGACCGGCAAGACCGCGCTGTGCGTCGACACGATCATCAACCAGCGTGACAACTGGCGCTCGGGCGACGTGAACAAGCAGGTTCGCTGCATCTACGTCGCCGTCGGCCAGAAGGGCTCGACCATCGCGTCCGTTCGCGGCGCCCTGGAAGAGGCCGGAGCCCTCGAGTACACGACGATCGTCGCCGCCCCGGCGTCCGACCCGGCCGGCTTCAAGTACCTGGCGCCGTACACCGGCTCCGCCATCGGTCAGCACTGGATGTACCAGGGCAAGCACGTCCTGATCGTCTTCGACGACCTGTCGAAGCAGGCCGACGCCTACCGCGCCGTGTCGCTGCTGCTGCGCCGCCCGCCGGGCCGTGAGGCCTACCCGGGTGACGTCTTCTACCTGCACTCCCGTCTGCTCGAGCGTTGCGCCAAGCTCTCGGACGAGCTGGGTGCCGGTTCGATGACCGGTCTGCCGATCGTCGAGACCAAGGCGAACGACGTGTCGGCGTTCATCCCGACCAACGTCATCTCCATCACCGACGGCCAGTGCTTCCTGGAGTCCGACCTGTTCAACGCCGGCCAGCGTCCGGCCCTGAACGTCGGTATCTCGGTCTCGCGTGTCGGTGGCTCCGCCCAGCACAAGGCGATGAAGCAGATCTCCGGTCGCCTCCGTGTCGACCTGGCCCAGTTCCGTGAGCTCGAGGCGTTCGCCGCCTTCGGTTCGGACCTGGACGCCGCGTCGAAGGCGCAGCTGGAGCGTGGTCAGCGCATGGTCGAGCTGCTCAAGCAGGCTCAGTACCAGCCGATGCCCACCGAGAACCAGGTCGTTTCCGTCTGGGCCGGCACCACCGGCAAGATGGACGACGTCCCGGTGGCCGACATCCGCCGCTTCGAGGCCGAGATGCTGGCGTACCTGCGCCAGAGCCACTCCGGTCTCATGGCCTCCATCCGTGAGGGCGGCAAGATGTCGGACGACACCCTGCAGTCCGTGGCCGACGCCATCGCGGAGTTCAAGAAGCAGTTCGAGACCTCTGACGGGAAGCTGCTGGGCGACGACGCTTCCGCTGCCGTCAACGTCTCGAAGTGACGACGGAAGGGACCTGACTCATGGGAGCGCAGCTCCGGGTCTACAAGCGTCGCATCAAATCCGTCACCGCGACGAAGAAGATCACCAAGGCGATGGAGATGATCGCCGCCTCGCGTGTCGTCAAGGCGCAGCGCAAGGTGCAGGCGTCGACCCCGTACGCCACCGAGCTGACCCGCGCGGTCACCGCGGTGGCCACGGGTGCGAACGACAAGCACCCGCTGACCACGGAGACGGAGAACCCGACCCGTGCCGCAGTCCTGCTCCTCTCGAGCGACCGCGGTCTGGCCGGCGCCTTCAACTCCAACGCCATCAAGGCGGCGGAAGCGCTGACGAGGAAGCTGGAGAGCGAGGGACGCGAGGTCGACATCTACGTCGTCGGCCGTCGTGGCATCGCGCACTACAACTTCCGTGAGCGCAAGCTGGCCGACTCGTGGACCGGTTTCACGGACCAGCCGGAGTACGCGGACGCCAAGAAGATCGCGGCTCCGCTGATCGAGGCGATCGAGAAGGACACGGCCGAGGGCGGAGTGGACGAGCTCCACATCGTCTACACCGAGTTCGTCTCGATGATGACGCAGACGGCGGTCGAGGCCCGGCTGCTGCCCCTCAGCCTCGACGAGGTGGCGAAGGAGGCGGGCGAGCAGGACACGCTCCGTCCGCTGTACGACTTCGAGCCGTCGGCGGAGGACGTCCTCGACGCCCTTCTGCCGCGCTACGTCGAGAGCCGGATCTACAACGCGCTGCTTCAGTCGGCTGCCTCCAAGCACGCCGCCACGCGCCGTGCGATGAAGTCGGCGACCGACAACGCGGGAGACTTGATCAACAACCTCTCCCGACTTGCCAACGCGGCCCGCCAGGCCGAAATCACCCAGGAAATCAGCGAGATCGTCGGTGGCACCGCAGCCCTGGCCGACGCGACCGCGGGGAGTGACAAGTAATGACGACCACTGTTGAGACGGCCGCCGCCACGGGCCGCGTCGCCCGGGTCATCGGCCCGGTCGTCGACGTGGAGTTCCCCGTCGACGCGATGCCGGAGATCTACAACGCGCTGAACGTCGAGGTTCCGGACCCGGCCGAGGAGGGCGCGACCAAGACGCTGACCCTCGAGGTCGCCCAGCACCTCGGTGACGGCGTCGTCCGCACCATCTCGATGCAGCCCACCGACGGTCTGGTCCGCCAGGCGGCGGTGACCGACACCGGCACGGGCATCACCGTTCCCGTCGGTGACGTCACCAAGGGCCGCGTGTTCAACACGCTGGGTCAGGTGCTGAACGCGGACGAGTCCACCGTGGCCGACGCGCCGCGCTGGACGATCCACCGCAAGGCCCCGGCCTTCGACCAGCTCGAGTCCAAGACCGAGATGTTCGAGACCGGCCTGAAGGTCGTCGACCTTCTCACCCCGTACGTCAAGGGTGGAAAGATCGGTCTGTTCGGTGGCGCCGGTGTCGGCAAGACCGTTCTGATCCAGGAAATGATCGTCCGTGTGGCCAAGCTGCACGACGGTGTGTCGGTCTTCGCGGGCGTCGGCGAGCGCACCCGTGAGGGCAACGACCTCATGGTGGAGATGGAGGAGGCCGGCGTTCTGGACAAGACCGCGCTGGTCTTCGGCCAGATGGACGAGCCCCCGGGCACCCGTCTGCGCGTGGCCCTCGCCGGTCTGACCATGGCGGAGTACTTCCGCGATGTGCAGAAGCAGGACGTGCTGTTCTTCATCGACAACATCTTCCGCTTCACGCAGGCCGGCTCCGAGGTCTCGACCCTGCTCGGCCGTATGCCCTCCGCCGTGGGTTACCAGCCGAACCTGGCCGACGAGATGGGTCTCCTCCAGGAGCGCATCACCTCGACCCGTGGTCACTCGATCACCTCGATGCAGGCGATCTACGTCCCCGCGGACGACCTGACCGACCCGGCTCCGGCCACCACCTTCGCCCACCTCGACGCGACGACGGTTCTCTCCCGTCCGATCTCCGAGAAGGGCATCTACCCGGCCGTGGACCCGCTGGACTCCACGTCCCGGATCCTGGACCCGCGCTACATCGCGCAGGACCACTACGACGCCGCCACGCGCGTCAAGGGAATCCTGCAGAAGTACAAGGACCTCCAGGACATCATCGCGATCCTCGGTATCGACGAGCTGAGCGAGGAGGACAAGCTCGTTGTCCACCGCGCCCGCCGTGTCGAGCGCTTCCTGTCCCAGAACACCCACGCGGCGAAGCAGTTCACCGGTGTGGACGGTTCGGACGTTCCGCTCGACGAGTCGATCGCCGCGTTCAACGCGATCTGCGACGGTGAGTACGACCACTTCCCCGAGCAGGCCTTCTTCATGTGTGGTGGCCTCGAGGACCTCAAGAAGAACGCCAAGGAGCTTGGCGTCTCCTGAGCCCCGTGCTCTCGCGAGGGGGGCGGGTGTGTCCTGCCCCCCTCGTCACGCCCATTAGAATTGACCCCAACACCCGGCACGACCGCCGGGTGGTGACCCGAGGAGCCACCCTTGGCTGCTGAGCTGCACGTCGAGCTGGTCGCCGCGGACCGGAGTGTCTGGTCCGGCGAGGCCACCTTGGTCATCGCACGTACCACCTCCGGCGACATCGGCGTCATGCCCGGCCACCAGCCGCTGCTCGGTGTGCTGGAGTCGGGCCCGGTGACCATCCGTACCAGCGAGGGCGACACCGTCGTCGCCGCTGTGCACGGTGGATTCATCTCGTTCGCCGACGACAAGCTGTCTCTGCTCGCGGAGATCGTCGAGCTGGCGGACGAGATCGACGCCCAGCGCGCCGAGCGTGCGCTGGAGCGCGCCAAGTCGGAGTCGGACGCCGCCGCCGAGCGTCGCGCCGACGTCCGGTTGCGTGCGGTAGCGGTCCGCTAGCGGACCGCGCCGAGAGTTGTGCCCTCAGCCGCGGCACGGCTGGAATTCTCCAGACCGTGTCGCGGCTGAGGCGATGCATATGCAGGTTGTATTCGGTTACGCCGGCGAAGCCGGTCACGGGACGCAGCGAGGAGGTCGGTGAAGATGTTCCTCGCTCTGCTCCTGAGCGGCCTGGTCGTCGCACTGGTGGTGATCGGGCTCTTCGTCTTCGGCTTGCGCCGCCGCCTGATCCAGCGTGCCGGCGGCACCTTCGACTGTTCCCTTCGCTGGAACGTCCCCGAGGAGCCGGACATCTCCGGCAAGGGCTGGGTGTACGGCGTCGCCCGCTACAGCGGTGACCAGGTCTCCTGGTTCCGCGTCTTCTCCTACGCGCCGCGCCCGCGCCGTGTCCTCGAGCGCTCGGCGATCGAGGTCCTGGAGCGCCGGATGCCCGAGGGCGAGGAGGAGCTGGCGCTGCTCTCCGACGCCGTGATCCAGGGCTGTATGCACCGGGGGACCCGCCTGGAGCTGGCGATGAGCGAGGACGCTCTCACCGGCTTCCTCGCATGGCTGGAAGCGGCGCCTCCTGGCCAGAGGGTGAACGTGGCCTGATCGGCCTCACCCCTGGATGGGGGTCCCCCCGGACGAAGTCTGGGGGAGGGTGAATGTGGCCTGACAGTGGAAGTACGACGGCGGGGACGGTGTGCTGCACCGTCCCCGCCGCGTTCTCCGTGGGGCTAGTTCAGCCCGCTGTTGATGGCTCCGACCAGCTCGCCGTTGCCCGTGTCACCGCTGAACTCCCAGAAGAACGCGCCTCCCAGGCCCTGGTTCTTCGCCCAGCTCATCTTGGACGTGACCGTGGCCGGGGTGTCGTAGCTCCACCAGTTGCTGCCGCAGTGCGCGTACGCCGTACCGGCCACCGTGCCGTTGGCCGGGCAGGAGTTCTTCAGGACCTTGTAGTCCTCGATGCCCTGCTCGTACGTGCCGGCCGCCGGGCCGGTCGCGCTGCCGCCCGGTGCGGACTGGCTGACGCCGGTCCAGCCGCGGCCGTAGAAGCCGATGCCGAGCAGCAGCTTGTTGGCCGGGACGCCCTTCGCCTTGAACTTGGCGATCGCCTCGGCGGAGTTGAAGCCCGCCTGCGGGATGCCGGCGTAGGAGGTGAGCGGGGAGTGCGGGGCCGTCGGGCCCTGCGCCGCCCAGGCGCCGAAGAAGTCGTACGTCATCACGTTGAACCAGTTCATGTACTGCGCCGCGCCCGCGTAGTCGGCCGCGTCGATCTTGCCGCCGGAGGAGGCGTCGGCCGTCACGGCCGCCGTGACCAGGGCGTTGCCGCCGAACTTGGCACGCATGGCCTGCATCATGTTCTTGAAGGAGGCCGGGCCGCTGGTGTCGCAGGAGAGACCGCAGGCGTTCGGGTACTCCCAGTCCAGGTCGATGCCGTCGAAGACGTCGGCCCAGCGCGGGTCCTCCACCAGGTCGTAGCAGGACTGCGCGAAGGCGGTCGGGTTCTGCACGGCCTGGCCGAAGCCGCCGGACCAGGTCCAGCCGCCGAAGGACCACAGCACCTTGATGTTCGGGTACGCCTTCTTCAGCTTGCGCAGCTGGTTGAAGTTGCCGCGCAGCGGCTGGTCCCAGGTGTCGGCGACGCCGTCGACGGACTGGTCGGCGGTGTAGGCCTTGTCGTAGTCCGCGTAGGCGTCACCGATCGTGCACTTGCCGCCGGTCACGTTGCCGAAGGCGTAGTTGATGTGCGTGATCTTGGACGCGGAGCCGGAGGTCGCGATGTTCTTGACGTGGTAGTTCCGGCCGTAGACGCCCCAGTTGGTGAAGTAGCCGAGCTTCACGGTGGAGCCGGGGTTGGGGTTGCCCCCGCCGCCCGTGGTCCGGACGCTCGCGGTGCCGCTCGCCGGGCCGGTCTGGTCGATGGTGTCGCGGGCGACGACCGTGTAGGTGTAGTCGGTGCCGGCGGTCAGCCCGGTGTTGGTGTAGGTCAGTCCGGTGACCGTCGCGACCGTGGTGCCGTCGCGCTTGACGTCGTAGTTCTTGATGCCCTTGTCGTCCGTGGCCGCGGTCCAGGTCAGCTTGACCGAGGTGTTGGTGATGTCGGAGGCGACGGGAGTGCCGGGCGCGGAGGGCGCGTTGTCGCCGGGCTGGGTGCCTCCGTCGCACGAGGCGCCGTTGATCTTGCAGCCGCTGGGCGCGCCGGAGCCGGAGCCGTTGAAGCCGAAGGAGACGGTGGCGCCGGGGGCGAGGGTGCCGTTCCAGCCGACGTTCTTGGCGGTCCAGTGGGTGCCGGAGCTGGTGACGGTCGCGTCCCAGGCGGAGGTGACGGCGGTGCCGGCGGGGTAGTCCCACTCGACTGTCCAGGAGGAGAGCGTGGTGGTGCCGGTGTTCTTCACCGTCCACTTGCCCTCGAAGCCGGAGCCCCAGTCGGAGACCTTGGTGTACGTGGCGGTGGCCGCCGTGGCGGCCTCGGCGGGTGCTGCGAGGCCGACCATGGCGGCCAGGGGCAGGATCAGGGCGGTCAGACCGGCGGCGGCCCGGTGTCTGAACCCTGTTCTGCGCGTCGGTGCTTGAGTGCTCAACGGTGCTCCTCAAGTTGCGGACGGACAAGCTGGGGGTGGTCCGTGAATGTGCGCGCGCCCCGCGAGCGTAGAAAGGTCTGGACCAACCGTCAAGAGGTCCAGACCAACGTCGGAGTCCGGTCCTTCAGACCCCCAACTCCTGTGCCAGCACTGCCGCTTGGACCCTGCTGCGCAGCTTCAGCTTCCCCAGCACCTTGCTGACGTGGGTCTTCACCGTGGCCTCCGCCATGTCCAGGCGTACCGCGATCTCGGCGTTCGACAGACCCTTGCCCAGCGCGGAGAGCACCTCCCGCTCCCGCGGTGTCAGCGCGTCCAGTACGGAAGGATCCGGCGCACCGGGCGCACGCACCGGCGTGCGGGGCGCCGCGAACTCGGCGATCAGCCGCCGGGTCACGGCCGGGGCGATCATGCCTTCCCCGCGCCCCACCGTCCGTACCGCCTCGATCAGGTCCTTCGCGTCGGTGTTCTTCAGCAGGAACCCCGCCGCACCGGCCCGCAGCGCCCCGAAGACGTACTCGTCGAGGTCGAAGGTGGTCAGGACCAGCACATCGGCCAGGCCCTCGGAGACCACGAGCCGGGTCGCCGTCACCCCGTCCATCCGCGGCATCTGCACATCCATCAGGACCAGGTCCGGGCGGAGTTCGCGGGCCAGTTCCACCGCCCGTTCGCCGTCGGCGGCCTCCCCGACCACCTCGATGTCCGGTGCGCTGCCCAGGATCAGGACGAGTCCCGCCCTGACCGCGCTCTGATCCTCGGCCACGATCACCCGTACCATGCCGGCGGCTCCCTGTCGCTCGTACCGACGGGCAGGACCGCCCGTACCCGCCATTCTTTCCGCCCGTCGTCCGCCGTCACCGGACCGGACTCGAACTGCCCGTCGAGCAGTGCCACGCGTTCCCGCATCCCCACCAGGCCCGCGCCGGATCCAGGGGCGCGCGGCCCGGGCTGCCCGCCGAGCACACTGGTCACGCCGACCGTGAGGCCACCGTCACGGCAGCGGCCCAGCTCCACCCTTACCTCGCCGGGGGCCGCGTGCTTGAGGGCGTTGGTCAGCGACTCCTGCACGATCCGGTACGCGGCGAGCTCGACCGGAGCCGGCAGCGCCACGGCGTCGCGCGACCGGCTGTCGTCGAGGACGAACGTCAGTCCGCTCGACTCCCCGTTCGTCGCCGCCTGGGCCACCAGCGCGTCCAGCCCGTCCAGGGTGGGCGCCGCCGCCGGTGCCGCGTCCCCGCTGCTGTCCCGCAGCAGCCCGATCAGCCGCCGCATCTCCGCGAGCCCCTCCACGCTGTTCTCCCGGATCACGGTCAGCGCCTGCCGGGTGGTCGCCGGATCGTCGAGCGACAGCGCGGCCGTGGAGTGGATCGCGATCGCGGAGAGATGGTTGGCGACCATGTCGTGCAGCTCCCGCGCCATCCGCGCGCGCTCGGCCACGACGGCCTGGCTGCGGTCCATCTCGGCGAGCAGCGCGGTCTGCTCCGCGCGCAGACGGGCGGCGTCGGCGGCCTGGCGGTGATTGCGTACGACGGCGCCGGTGACCGCGGGCAGGAAGGACACCATGCCGGTGATCAGGCCGACGACCAGGGCGACCGCGTTCTGCCACCAGACGAGGAAGCCGATCGTCACACCGATCGTGATCAGTCCGGTCGTGTACGGGATGCGCCGGGCGGCCCCGGACGTGCCGTAGACCACGGCCGAGTAGACCAGGTCCGTGAACATCAACGCGGTCACGAGGCTGCCGTAGGTGAACTGGTCCGCCACCAGAGCGATCGTGCCGACGGTCAGGGCGGTCTGGGGCATCGTGCGCCGCAGGGCCTCCATCGAGGCCATCACCACGAGCGGGATCAGCGTCGCCCACCGCGCGGTGATCATCCGGTCGGTCTGGGTGTGCAGCCCGAACGACCACATCAGCAGGCCGATGGCGAGGCCGCCGGCGGCGATGAGCAGGTCGTCGCGGTGCGGTCGGGGGAAGGTCACGTTCCCATCCAACACGGCGGGTGGACTCCGGGCCTCGCCGCCGGGGCCGATCCGTGCCTCCGTCGAAGGATGTAGCCGCACTTCGTCATCGGCGACGACGATCCGGGCGGAATGCGACGGGACGCTGGAGGGGAACCGAAAGGGGAGTACCGCCGTGATCGTCATGCTGATCGTGATCTGCGAAGTGGGATTCTGGGTCCTGCTGGCCGCGGGTCTCGCCACCCGCTATCTGCTGAAGATGCCCCGGACGGGTCTCGCCCTGCTGCTGTGCGAGCCGCTCCTGGAAGTCCTGCTGCTCGTCGTCACCGCGATCGACCTCAAGAACGGGGCGGAGCCGAGCTGGCGGCACGGACTCGCGGCGGTGTACATCGGCTACACCGTCGGGCACGGCCACCGCACCGTGAAGTGGCTCGACGGTCACGCCGCCCACCGCCTCGGCGGCGGACCGCCGCCCGTGAAGCCGCCGCCCTACGGGATGGCCCGTGCCCGCCACGAGGGCAAGGTCTGGCTGGGCTCGGTGACGGCGGCGGCCGTCGCGTCCGGACTGCTGCTGCTCGCGATCTGGTACGTCGGCGACGACGGGAACACCGACTCGCTGCGGAGCTGGATCTTCGTCGCCTGGCGGGCGGCCGGGATCCACGGTCTGATCGCGCTCAGCTACGCGATCTGGCCGAAGAAGGCCCCGGCCGGCGACCCGGAGTCAGCGGTCCCCGCCCGGGACCCAGAGCACGTCCCCGACCTCCTTGTTCGCGACTCGCGCAAGGATGAAGAGCAGGTCTGAGAGGCGGTTGAGGTACGTGGCGGTCAGCGGGTTCATCGTCTCGCCGTGGACCTCCAGGGCCGCCCAGGTGGAACGCTCCGCGCGCCGGACCACCGTGCACGCCTGGTGCAGCAGTGCCGCACCGGGCGTGCCGCCCGGCAGGATGAAGGAGCGCAGCTTCTCCAGCTCCTCCAGGAAGCCGTCGCAGTCCGCCTCCAGCTTGTCGATGTACGACTGCTCGACCCGCAGCGGCGGGTACTTCGGGTCCTGGACCACCGGGGTGGAGAGGTCCGCGCCCACGTCGAACAGGTCGTTCTGGACGCGGACGAGGACCTTCACGACCTCCTCGTCGAGCTGCCCGAGGGCGATGGCCGTGCCGAGTACGGCGTTGGCCTCGTTGGCGTCGGCGTACGCCGAGATCCGCAGATCGGTCTTGGCGGTCCGGCTCATGTCGCCCAGCGCGGTGGTGCCCTGGTCGCCGGTACGGGTGTAGATGCGCGTCAGATTGACCATGACCCCAGCGTAGTTACGCTCCGGCTCTCCGGAACGTCCGTGTGCCGACCGTCACGGCGAGCGCCGTGAGCGCGACCGCCACCAGAACGCCGTACAGCATGGTCGCCGTCGCGTACCGCCCGACGTACGCGTCCCGTACCGCGTCCACCAGATAGCGGAACGGCATGAAGTGCGAGAGCACGTCCAGCCAGCCGGGGGCGAGCGCCATCGGCAGCATCAGCCCGGACAGCAGCATCGCGGGCAGCGAGAGCGCGTTGATCGTCGGGCCGAACTCCTGCGGCGTACGGACCTTCATCGCCAGCGCGTACGAGAGCGACGCCAACGCGAAGGTCAGCAGGGCGACGAAGACGAAACCGATCAGGATGCCGGTGAGCGGGGCCCGCAGCCCCATCGCCAGCGCGGCGAGCACCAGCAGCACGGCCTGGAACACGAAGAGCGAGGCGTCGCGCAGGACCCGGCCGAGGAGCAGCGCGAGCCGGCTGACCGGGGTGACGCGCATCCGCTCCACCACGCCCCAGTTCTTCTCCATGATGAGCGAGAAGCCGGCGAACGAGGCTCCGAAGAGCCCGAGTTGGAGCAGCAGGCCGGGGACGAGGATCTGCCAGGAGTCGCCCTCGCGGCCGAGCGGAAGGTCGGCGAGCAGCGGCCCGAAGAAGAGCAGGTACAGCAGCGGCATCAGGACGCCGAACAGCATCTGGAACTTGGAGCGCAGGGTCTGGCGGGCGTAGCGCCCGAAGATCAGCGAGGTGTCGTGGAGGAGCAAGGCGAGTCCTAGACGGCGACGGGGGCGAGGTCGGCGGGGGCCGGGCCGCGCCCGGTGATGGCGAGGAAGGCGTCCTGGAGGGTGGCGACACAGTGCCGGGCCTTGAGCGCGGCCGGGCTGCCCTCGGCGACGACGACGCCCTTGTCCACGATCACCAGTCGGTCCGCGAGGGCGTCGGCCTCGTCGAGGTAGTGGGTGGTGAGGACGACGGTCGTGCCGAAGTCGTCGCGCAGTCGGCGCACCAGCGCCCACAGGTCGGCCCTGCTGCCCGGGTCGAGACCGGTCGTCGGCTCGTCGAGGAAGAGCACGTCGGGCCGGTGGGTGAGGCCCATCGCGAGATCGAGACGGCGTCGCTGGCCGCCGGAGAGCGCAGCGGTGGAGCGGTCGAGGAGTTCGGTGAGGCCGAGCTCGCCGGCCAGTTCCTCGGCGCGGGCCGTCGCGTCGGCCCTGGAGAGCCGGTAGAGCCGTCCCTGGGTGACGAGTTCGGAGCGCACGGTCTCCTGCGGGTCGACCCCGCCGGCCTGGGCGACGTACCCGATCCGCTGCCGTACGGCAGCGGGGTCGGTGAGCAGGTCGTGGCCCGCGACCGTGGCCGCGCCGCCGGTGGGCGGGAGCAGCGTGGTGAGCATCCGCAGGGTCGTGGTCTTGCCGGCGCCGTTGGGTCCGAGGAGGCCGAGGATCTCGCCCGGCCGCACCGTCAGGTCGATCCCGCGCACGGCTTCCACGGGGCCGCGTTTCGTCTCGAAGGTCCGGGCGAGCCCGGCCGTACTGATGATTGGCATGGTGACCACAAAAACAGAGTCACTGAAATTTTGCAATGCCACCAAGTTTTCAGCAGCCCTAGGATGGGGGCATGGCTGAGGGGCTCAGGGAGCGCAAGAAGCGCGAGACGAAGCAGCGGATCTCCGACATCGCGACCGGACTCTTCCTGGAACACGGCTTCGTGACCGTGACCGTCGCGGACGTCGCCGAGGCCGCGGACGTGTCCGTCAACACCGTCTACAACTACTTCCCGGCCAAGGAGGACCTCTTCCTCGACCGGATGGAAGGCGTCACCCTCCGCCTCTCGCGGATGATCCGGGGCCGCGACCGGGGGGAGTCCGCCGCCGACGCAGTGCTGCGCGAGATGCGCGGGCAGATCGGCGCCGTCTCACCCGCGTACGGACTCATGGACGGCTTCGACGCCTTCATGAACGTCATCGAGCACGCCCCCACGCTCAAGGCCCGGCTCTTCTACCTCCAGCAGGAGGTCCACGACGCGGTCGTCGCCACCCTGCGAGAGGAGACCGGCGCGGCCGCCGACGACCCGCTGCCGCTGCTCGTCGGCGGACAGATCGCCTGGATCGAGAACACCGCCGTCGGCTACATCACCCGCGAGATGACCGCCGGCCGCAAGGCCACCACCGTCTCCCGCGAGACCCTCGTCCTCCTCGACGAGATCGAGGAGCTGCTGAGCGAGCGAGTCCTGACCTACGCGGTACGCGCCTAGGGCCCGTCCGGTCACCCGGTCGGGGCCTGTCGTGAGTGTGACGTCCGTCAAACCGGGCGTGACGCGCATTACTTCGCGGTCACATGCGGCCTCACTCCCGCTAATCTCCGCCGGAGAGTCAGAGAAGTGAACAGGTGTTAAGGGGTGGAAGACCGTGGCCAGGAAGCTCGCCGTCATCGGAGCCGGACTCATGGGGTCCGGAATCGCGCAGGTCTCGGCCCAGGCGGGGTGGGACGTCGTTCTGCGTGACGTCACCGACGCCGCGCTGACCCGTGGCACCGACGGCATCAAGGCGTCGTACGACCGCTTCGTCGCGAAGGGCAAGCTCGACGCCGCCGACGCCGAGGCCGCCCTCGGCCGCATCACCGCCACCACCGAACTCGACGCGGTCGCCGACGCCGACATCGTCGTCGAGGCCGTCTTCGAGAAGCTGGAGGTGAAGCACGAGATCTTCCGCGCCCTCGACAAGACCGTCAAGGACGGGGCCGTTCTCGCCTCCAACACCTCCGCCATCCCGATCACCAAGATCGCCGCGGTGACGGAGCGCCCCGAGGCCGTCGTCGGCGCCCACTTCTTCTCGCCGGTCCCGATGATGCAGCTCTGCGAGCTCGTCCGCGGCTACAAGACCAGCGACGCCACCCTCGCCGCCGCGCGGGAGTTCGCCGAGTCCGTCGGCAAGACCTGCATCGTGGTCAACCGCGACGTCGCCGGCTTCGTCACCACCCGCCTCATCTCGGCCCTGGTCGTCGAGGCCGCGAAGCTCCAGGAGTCGGGCGTCGCCACCGCCGAGGACATCGACATCGCCTGCAAGCTGGGCTTCGGTCACGCCATGGGACCGCTCGCCACCGCCGATCTGACCGGCATCGACATCCTGGTGAACGCCACCAGCAACATCTACACCGAGACCCAGGACGAGAAGTTCGCACCGCCGGAGCTGATGCGCCGGATGGTGGACGCGGGTGACATCGGCCGCAAGAGCGGGCAGGGGTTCTACAAGCACTGAGTTCCGACGGCCGTTTGGGCCTGCACTCGAAAGGGTGAATTCGGTATCAGTTCGCTTACAAGGCGCAACGCTTCTGCGCCGACGGCAGTCAGTTGATGCAAAGACGGAGCACTCCCGGGGAGCGCATATGCACATCAGGGGCGACCACGTCGAGCTGGTCGTCGGGGGCCGCCTCGACGTGCGCAGCGCGGCGGACGCCCGTACGGTCCTGCACTCGGCCGTCGACGACGGAGTCGGCGACCTGGTGCTCGACCTGACCGGCCTCGACTCCTGGGACGCCACCGGGCTCGGGGTCATCATGGGCGCACATCGCAGGGCCGGCCGCTGCGGCCGCCGGCTGGTGCTGCGCGGGGTCCCCCCGCAGATGCAGCG
Source organism: Streptomyces sp. NPDC056527 (assembly GCF_042794475.1). Lineage (NCBI taxonomy): Bacteria > Bacillati > Actinomycetota > Actinomycetes > Kitasatosporales > Streptomycetaceae > Streptomyces > Streptomyces sp. NPDC056527. The sequence goes on along the minus strand of NZ_JBHTTQ010000018.1, from coordinate 20,187 downwards.
CCTGCTCGTGGCGACCCGGCTGCACCGGATCCTCGCCATCGAAGGCGGGCTCGCGGCGGAGTCCCTGCCCCGCGTCTGATCCTCGCCCCCGGCTGTGGGGCGAGGCGGACCGCGGCATGAATCGACGCCGTACCGACTGTGAAGCTGCTGTGAGAAACCGGCGTCCCGGGCGAATCCTTAGCGGACCGTGACGTCTTGGGCGGGGTGGCACCCCGCCTGTTCCCGGATACTCGAAGAACGTCTAGGGTTCGGTCGCCTGCCCATTGACGGACCCACCCGGCGGGCACCGGACCAGAAGCGACAGCGAGCCTGCAGATCGGCCGGAGGGGCTTCCGCACGCACCGCTTTTGGGGGGCTTGAACCATGGACCCGTTGAACCGGGAGCCGGAAGAGTACGGCTACGACCACGAGGGCGACGAAGCCCGCGACACCCGCGGCGGCCTCCTGCCCGAGCGCGGCCCGTCCGCGCCCGCCCGGGTCCGCACCGCCCGGGTCGTCTCGGGTGAACTGCTGCTCACCGTCAACCCCGTCGACGGCAGCGAGATCGAGGCATGCCCGCCCGGCGAGCAGCCCGCACCGCCCCGCCGTCGCACCGCCCAGGAGCGCATCGAGGCCGCCCGCGCGGTCGCCCCGCCCGTACCGCCGGGCCCCGCCGCCCCGCGGCTGCCGATCCTGGAGAGACAGGAGGAGCACGAGCGGCTCGTCCAGCTCCTCGCCCGCGGCCGCTCCGTCCGCCTCACCGGGCCCGCGGGCTCCGGCCGCACCGTCCTGCTCGACGCCGTCGCCGCGGAGTGCGCCGACCTCGCGCCCGACGGAGTCGTCAGGCTCTCCGGCCACCACCGGACCCCCACCGAGCTGCTGTACGAGCTCTTCGCCACCGTCCAGCACGCCCCGGACCACCGGCCCGACCGCCCCGCCCTGCTCGAACTGGTCCACGACATCGGAGCGGTCGTCGTCGTCGACGACCTCGAGTTCGGCGGCACCACCCTCGACGAGCTGATCACCGCCGCCCCCGAGTGCGCGTTCCTGCTCGCGACCACCCCCGACATCCCGGCGCCCTCGCCCGACGCCCACATCGAAGAGGTCTCCCTCACCGGCCTCGGCCGGGCCACCGCCATCGAACTCCTGGAGAGCGCCGTCGACCGGCCGCTCACCGACGACGAGGCCAACTGGGCGGGCGACCTCTGGTTCGAGTCCGAGGGCCTGCCGCTGCGGTTCGTGCAGGCCGGCGCCCTGCTCCGGCAGCGCGACCAGCTCCGGGTCACCCCCGCGGAGTTCGACGCCTTCGGCGCCCAGGAGGACGCCCCCGCGGAGTTCGACGCCTTCGGCGCCCTGGACGACGCGTTCGGGCCGACCGAAACGGCCCCCGCGGACCCCACCGACATCGAGCTGCGCGACATACCCCTGCCCAGCCTCGGCGAGGGCGCGGCCCCCGCCGCCCTGCTCGCCTCCCGGCTCAGCCGCTCCGCCCAGGAGACCCTGCGGTTCGCCGTCGCCCTCGGCGGCGAGGTGCCGCACCAGGCCCACCTCCCCGCCCTCGTCGGGGACACGCATGCGGACGCCGCCCTCGGCGAGCTCATGACCTGTGGCCTGCTCACCCCGGTGGGTCCCCGCTACCGCCTCGCGGCCGGGGTCCTCACCCAGCTCCGCGCCCAGGGGTACGGCGGGACCGACGAGGAGACCGCCGCCCGGGTGCACACCGTCGCCCAGCACTACGCCTGGTGGGCCGGACACCCGTCCGTCACCCCCGCCCGCGCCGTCGCCGAGTCCGACGCGCTGCTCGCCGCCCTGACCACGCTCCGGCCCGGCACGAACCCCGAGCACCCCGCCACCGCCGCGCAGCTCGCCCGCAGCGCAGCGCCGGCCTTCGCCGCCGGACTCCACTGGGGCGCCTGGGAGCGTGCCCTGCGCAGCGGCCAGGAGGCCGCCCGGATCGCCGGTGAGGTCGCCGAAGAGGCGTACTTCCACCACGAGTTGGGCGTTCTCGCGCTCTGCTCCGGCAACCTCGACCGGGCCCGCGCCGAACTGGAGGCGTCCATCGGGATGCGCGGGGTCCTGGCCGACAAGCGCGGTACCGTCGCCGGCCGCCGTGCGCTCGCCCTGGTCGCCGACCGCGCCGGAGGTCCCCCCGGCGGCGACCGCACCCCGGCGGGCGAAGAACCGCCCGCCGCCCGGTACGAGGAGTCCGCCTCCCCGCCTCGCGGCATCCCGAAGCCCATCGTCCCCCTCCGGTCGGCCGCACCCAGGACCGCGCCGATCCCGGCGTTCCCGGACTTCGCCGACGAGGGCCCGACGCTGATCACCCGCTCCGACGCCACGCCCAGCGGCGATGGCGCGAAGGCCGGCGGCATGAAGCTCGGCCGCTTCGGCATCATCGCCGGGGCCCGCCGCAACCTCGTCGCGGTCGGTACGGGAGCGCTCCTGGCCGCCGTGCTCGGCACGGTCGTGACGATCGGGGCCACCTCCGGCAACGCCGAGGACCCCGGCTCCAACCGCGTCACCTCCGACCGGACGGCCAGCGAGGACGGCGCCGACGACGGCCTGGACGCGGACGAGCCCACGGACGACTCGACCGGCGACCCCGCGGACGCTCCGAGCTCCCCGGGCCCCTCGGGCTCGGCGACGACCCCGGGCGTCCCCGGCACCTCGGGCACCCCGTCGTCCCCGGACGGCTCGACGAGCCCGGCCAAGCCGTCGACGGGGGCGCCGTCGACGACGGCGACCGGTCCGCGTCCGACGATCAGCCCGACGACCAGGCCGACGCCGTCGACGACCCCGCCGACGACGCCTCCGACCACCCCGCCGACGACCCCGCCCACGACTCCGCCGACGACCGAGCCCACGCCGCCGTCCACGACCACGCAGAGCCAGGGCAGCCCGTCCAACTCGGCCTCGGGCGACACCACCGGCTCGACCGGTACCCCCGCCTGACCCACGACGACGACGGCCCCGGGTGCGTTCACCGCACCCGGGGCCGTTGCCGTACGTCCGGCACGCGTTCGTACTAGAAGAGCCTCAGCTTGTCGTCCTCGATGCCCCGCATCGCGTCGTAGTCGAGCACTACGCAGTCGATGCCCCGGTCCGTGGCCAGCACGCGCGCCTGGGGCTTGATCTCCTGGGCCGCGAATACGCCCTTCACCGGCGCGAGGTGCGGATCGCGGTTCAGCAGTTCGAGGTAGCGGGTCAGCTGCTCCACACCGTCGATCTCGCCGCGCCGCTTGATCTCCACCGCGACGGTCGCCCCGTCGGCGTCCCGGCACAGGATGTCCACCGGGCCGATCGCCGTCGGGTACTCGCGACGGATCAGCGTGTGTCCCTCGCCGAGGGTCTCGATGCGGTCGGCGAGCAGCTCCTGGAGGTGCGCTTCCACGCCGTCCTTGATGAGACCCGGGTCCACCCCGAGCTCGTGCGAGGAGTCGTGCAGGATCTCCTCCATCGTGATGATCAGTTTCTCGCCCGCTTTGTTCACCACGGTCCAGATGCCGGCCTCACCGTCGACACCCTCCTTCAGGGTGCACGGCGGGGACATCCAGTTGAGGGGTTTGTACGCCCGGTCGTCCGCGTGGATGGAGACGCTGCCGTCTGCCTTGACCAGGATCAGACGGGGGGCGGAGGGCAGGTGGGCGGTGAGCCGGCCCGCGTAGTCCACGGAACAACGGGCGATGACGAGACGCATGGTCGGCAACGCTACAAGACGCACGCTCTTCCGCGCGATTCGGCTCTTAACGCCCGCCCAACCTCCGTCGGTTATTGGCCGGTTGTGTTCCCAATCTCCTGGTGCGCTCCGAAGGACGCGCTTACCGTGGAAGCAGGAGGTCGCCGTCCGTGCACGCAGCGTGTCGTACGGGCGGTCCTTCATCCCTGCCCGTAAGACCCCGCCCGTCGGGGTCGCGAGAGGAGAACCCATGTCGCTCGACGTCTCACCGGCGCTGTTGGAACAGGCCGAGCGAGGCGAGGTCGACGAAGCCGACTTCGTCGACTGCGTCCGGACCTCCCTGCCCTACGCATGGGAGATGATCAGTTCTCTGGTGGCTCAGCTGAAGGTGGACGGTGGAGAGTTCGCCGACAACCAGACGCCGCCGCCGAACGAGCAGGCACGTGGTCAGCTGTTGCGTGCACTCGCGAGTGATGCGATCCGTGGTGCACTGCAGCGGCACTTCGGGGTGCGTCTGGCCTTCCAGAACTGCCACCGCGTTGCGGTGTTCCCGCTGGACCCCGCGGTGGACGAGCGGCTCGCCCGCTTCACCTCCGTACGAGGTCAGCTGCTCAACCAGTCGCCGGAACTTCGCGACTGCTGACACACGGTGCTGCCGCTCCGCATCGCGGGAGACGCGAACGCTGCGAGAGGTGCCGGAGCGGCGGCATCACACCCGAACCACCCATGAACTCAGACCAGCAGGGGGAGCACCTCTGCCCCCAGCCGCCGTACGTTCTCCTCGGTGGCCGCGAGATCGCCCGTGCCCTCGGCGAGCAGCGCGAAGCGTGTGATGCCCGTGCGCTCCGAGGTCGCCGCGAGCCGGTCCGCCGCGCGCCGGGGCGTGCCCACCGGATGCAGCCCGCACAGCAACTCCGTGTACGCGACGGGGTCCCGCATCGCGCGGTGCCGGCCGTCCACCGTCACATGGGCGTCGAGTCCCTGCTTCAGCCAGCCGGGCATCGCCTTCACCAGGGCCTCTGCCGCGTCCGCCCCGCGGTCGGCGAGCTGGGCGACGCCCGCCGAGACATGACCGGCGCCGATCCGCGCGATCTCGTCGGGATCGTGCCCGGCCTCCCGCGCGCACCGTGCCCAGGTGGCCACCATCTCGGCCTTGTCCTCGTCGCCGCAGTGCATCCCGAGCAGCATCGGCAGCCCGCGCTCGGCGGCAAGCCTGACGCTCCTGGGGGAGGTGCAGGCGACGACGACCTCGGGCGCCGCGTCCCCGCCGATGAGCTCGCCGGGGCGTGGCACGACGGCCACCTCGCGGAAGGCGAATCGTTCTCCCTCGGCCGAGACCCGTGGCTCGGACAGCCAGCGCAGCAACAGGTCGAGCGATTCCGGGAAGCCCTGCTCGTACGCCGGGAGACCGGCGCCGAACACCTCCAGATCGACCCACGGACCGCCCCTGCCCACCCCGAGCGTGAAGCGGCCCCCGGAGGTGAGGTGGAGCAGCGCGGCCTGCTCGCCCAGCGCCACCGGATGGACGGTCGGCAGCACACTGACCGCCGTACCGACCCGGAGGCGGCGCGTGCGGCCCAGCAGCAGCGCCGCCAGGGTCACGGCCGACGGACAGACTCCGTACGGAACGAAGTGGTGCTCGGCGAGCCAGACGGAGTCGAGCCCCGCCTCCTCCGCCACCTCGGCGGTCCGCACCGCCCTGTGCAGCGCCTCGCCCTGGCCCTGACCCGGGAACTGGGCGGCCAGAACAAACGTACCCACGCGCATCGCCTTCTGCCTCCTTGCGGCCGACGCGGTTCTCCCCCTCGTACTGGCAACAACGTCTGACACGTGCCAAAGGCAACGGCCTTGTATGAAGTTCTTGCGATTTTCCGCTGATTCGGCCTGGAGGGTGGGCCGGGCCACCGCGTCGCGGCCCGTAGGCTGGAGAGAACCGTCCGTGTTCCCCGCCCCCGGCCCCGTGAGGTGATTACGTGTCCCCGCGTCGCAACCGTCCCAGTGGCGGCGAGAAGCCCGATCCTCAGGGTGAGTCGGGCGACCGGTACGGGGGATCGCAGCGCAGCGAGACCTGGCAGGGCGAGGAGTGGTACGTCCGCCATGTCGCCGGCGCCAGCGCGCCCGGGAAGCGCTACCGCTGCCCCGGCTGCGACCAGGAGATCCCCGGCGGCGCGCCGCACGTGGTGGCCTGGCCGGAGTACGGGGGAGTGGACGACCGGCGGCACTGGCACAAGGCCTGCTGGAACGCGAAGGACCGCCGCACCTCCAGGGTGCAGCGGTCCCGTAACGCGCCGAGGTACTAGCCCCGGGAGTCCTGGCTCCGGGTCACACGTCCCGGCTGTTCAGCAGGGCGTACGCACCGCCCATCGTCGCGGCCGTGATGACCAGCAGGATCCACACCGGGTCCCAGCCCGCCGGCCCGGACTCGCTCATGGCCGCCTTGCCCGCGTACAGCGCGATGAGCTGGCTCGGGATCGCGTAGTCGAGCAGCCAGTCCTGCACCTTGGCCAGCGACTCCGAGAACATGAACATGGCGGCCACCAGCGGCAGCAGCAGTACGCCGATCATGATGGTGATCGCGCCGGCCGAGTGCCGGATGATCGCGCCGATCGAGAGCGCCAGCAGTCCGAGCTCGGCCATGAACAGACCGACGCCGATCGTGGCCCGCAGCCACTCCCCGGAGGTGGGCTCCAGGGCCTGGTCCACCATCGCCACCTGCGCCACGGCGACGATGCCCGCCGTGACCGTGGTGATCGTGAAGACGAGCGCGAAGAAGACGATCGCTTTCGCCGTCAGCACCCGGGCGCGGCTCGGGCAGGCGGTGAGCGTGGTGCGGATCATGCCCGTGCCGTACTCGGAGGCGATGGTCAGCACGCCCAGCGTGATCACGCAGATGGAGCCGAGGAGCACGCCGAAGAAGCCCAGGCCGAGCGCCGACTCGCTCTCGGCCGACACGTCCGACGACGCCACGATCGCGGCGACGCCGAGTCCGATTCCCAGCATCAGCAGCACCATCACGCCCAGCGTCCACACCGTGGAGCGCAGGGAGCGGATCTTGGTCCACTCCGATGCGATGGCGTCACCGAGGTGCGCCTTGCGTACGGGGATGGGGGAGACGTACGAGTAGGGGGCGGGGGCGGTCATCGGGCGTCCTCGTCGTTCTTGGCGGGCTCGCTCTGCGGGGTGGCGTAGGGGTTCTGTCCGGGCGGCGGCGGGGCGTACCAGCCCTGCTGCGGCACGTCCGGGACCACCGGCTGCGGCGGCACGGCGTACCCCTGTCCGTGCGGCTGCGGCTGCTGGAGATGGGCCAGCTGGTCCTCGGTGGAGCGGTAGTCCACGGCGCCCTGCGTCATCCGCATGTACGCCTCCTCCAGCGAGGCCTGGTGCGGGGACAGCTCCCAGAGCCGCACATCCGCGTCATGGGCCAGATCGCTGATCCGGGGCAGCGGCAGACCGGTCACGCGCAGCGCGCCGTCCGGCTCGGACATCACCCGGCCGCCGGCCTCGGTCAGCGCGGCCGTCAGCTTCTCCCGCTGCTGCGGCTCCGTCTGCGGGGTCCGCACGCGGGCGAAGTCCGCTGAGTTCGCCGAGATGAAGTCCTTGACGCTCATGTCGGCCATCAGCTGGCCGCGGCCGATCACGATCAGATGGTCGGCGGTCAGCGCCATCTCGCTCATGAGGTGGCTGGAGACGAAGACGGTCCGACCCTCGGAAGCGAGCTTCTTCATCAGGTTGCGGACCCAGAGGATGCCCTCGGGGTCGAGACCGTTGACCGGCTCGTCGAAGAGCAGCACCTGCGGGTCGCCGAGCAGTGCGGCGGCGATGCCGAGCCGCTGCCCCATGCCCAGCGAGAAGCCCTTGGAGCGGCGCTTGGCGACGTCCTGGAGGCCGACGACCCCGAGGACCTCGTCGACCCGCTGCGCAGGGATGCCGGCGAGCTGGGCGAGCGACAGCAGGTGGCTGCGCGCGCTGCGTCCGCCGTGCACCGCCTTGGCGTCGAGCAGCGCACCGACCTGGCGGGGCGCGTTCGGCAGCTGCCGGAACGGATGACCGCCGATCGTGACGTGCCCGGACGTGGGCTCGTCGAGTCCGAGGATCATGCGCATGGTCGTGGACTTGCCGGAGCCGTTGGGTCCCAGGAAGCCGGTGACGGTCCCCGGCCGCACGTGGAAGGAAAGGTTGTACACGGCCGTCTTGGCGCCGTAGCGCTTCGTCAGGCCGACTGCCTCGATCATTCTCCAGCCCCATCGACAGGTCAGGTCGTCGTCGGGGCCGTGGCCGACAGGCGGAGCCCCCCGTATGAGCTAGGAGCTTATCGAGCCATTGACGGTTCCGGCGAAGTCCTATCAGCCGTTACGGGTTCTGTTCGGCAGGGAGCCCGCGAGCGGCGGCAGGTCGTCGTACGGCAGCAGTTCGGCGGACTCGTCGAGATAGGGGAGGAAGTCGGTCTGCGGAAGGACCCACCCCTCCTCGCCGAAGATCTTCGTGCCGCGCGCCCGCGTACCCGGGTCCCCGCCGGCGCGGTCGACCCAGGAGGCGGCGTCCGACCCCAGCAGCTCCCGGAGCCGCGCCGAACCGGTGAGCAGGCCGTCGAGGATGGTCGCCTGGTCGCCACCGCCCGGCAGCGGCCGTGTCCCGTCGGGGGCCAGCACGCCGTGCGCGCTGAAGTAGATGTACGCCCCGCTCAGGCGCTCGTCGGAGGGCATCGTCATGTCGAAGACCTCGCCCGGCAGGATCGCGCGCCGGTAGTCCGGGAACTCGGTGTCGTCGACCGCCTTGAGCTGGCGCGCGTCGAGCCAGGTGACGACCAGGGTGGCGTCGGCCGTGTGATCGACGAACGGGGTGCCCGCCACGTACCCCGCGGGACTGATGTGGCCGGAGCAGCCGACTCCGATCCCGCCGACCCGCACCGGGATCATGGGGACGAACACCGGCAGGTTCAGCCGGCGCAGCTTGTGGCGCACCTGGCCGGGGGAGGCGTTCGAGCCGACCGCGATCACCGGATGGCGGCGTCCGACGGGTTCCTGCCCGTGCAGCGTCAGGATCTCGTCGAGCCGTCCGCCCCGATCGACCGTCCAGTCGCCCAGGCGCGTCGCCCGGACGTCCAGCGGCAGCAGCTCGTCGTCGAGGAGGAGCGAGGGTTCCGTCACGGGGCGTCCGGGATAGATCAGGGGACGCTCGACGGCCACGTCGTCCAGGCCGAGGGCTGCCAGGCTGCGATCCATCACATGGGCCCTTCGAGGTCGTGCAGGTGGGGCGGTGCACCGGCCGTGCCGGAACTGCTCCCGGAGAGCGTACGGGACGTGGGTCGTCGCGTATACCGGACACGCGTCCGGTCGGGCAGAATGTGCGTACTGCGTCAATTCACTTGGGGGGAAGTGGAGTTGATGGTGACAGGGAGTTGGCTGAGGCGGGGGCGTCGTCCCCACCCGAGACGTCGTACGTCCGTTCGATGGTGGATCGCCGGGCGTTCGGTCCACGTCCTGATGGCCATGACGCTCGGCGCGCTGATGGCGCTCGCCGTCGTCATCGCCGCCGTCTGGACCCTCACGGAGTCCTCGCCGACGTCGCTGGCCGACCGGTTCGGTGACGTCGAGGGGCTGGTGAGCACGGCGCTCGAAGCGCTGCGGGCCTGCGTCGGCACGGACAACCTCAGCCCGCAGGACCACAACCTGGCCCATCAGCTGCTGGCCTCGGTCGCCTCCGTGACCGGCGCGTTGGCGCCCGCCGTCGTGCTCGGCATCGTGCTGATCAAGCTCTTCGCGCTGCGGCCGTTCATCTGGCGGAAGCGAGCCAGCATCTCCCACGCCTGGGCGGCCGACTTCCCCGGGTACGCGCGCGCCCACGCCGCCAGCGAGGACGGCATCATCGCGGTGCGCTTCTACAACTACCTCGACAACCTCTCGGTGGTCGACCTGCGCGCCCGGGTGCACCTTCGCTACCTGGAGAGGTCACCCCACGACGGCAGCCTCGTCATCTACAAGAAGTGGCTCAAGGTCCTCGACGAGAAGGGCGAGCCGGCCGACGAGCGTGCCTGGCTGGCGGTGGAGCGCGGGGCGCCCTTCACCGTGTGGATCCCGCTGGACGCACCCGCGGACTCGCTCCCCTTCCGCGAGATCCAGGGCAAGGACCTCTCGGACTCGGTGGGTGCGAAGCTGCTGGTCCGGCTGACCGCGCGCACCGTCGGCCTCGGCACCGAGGTCGTCGACGAGCGGTGGTTCGACCTGGACGGTGACGACTTCGAGCGCGGCCGCTTCGTGCCGCTCCACCCGGACACGGCCGTCGACGTGTGGGACTGGCGGGGCTGGCCGGAGTTCGACGAGGTCCTCCCCGACGAGGGCCGGCCGCCGCAGGTGCTCCCGGCGCCCAGGGACCCCACCGCGACGGGCTGAGGGGCTACGGGATCACGCGTCCCGCTTCTTCAGGACCAGGTACCCGCCGAGCAGCGCGACCGCCACCCAGATCAGCATGATGCCCAGCCCTCCCCAGGGGCCGTACGGAGCCTCCTCCGTGTTCATGGCGTCCGGGACGACCTGCATGATCTTGGAGCCGGCCTGGTCGGGGAAGTAGAGCGCCACCTCCTTGGCCTTCGGTACGGCCGAGAGGATCTGCGAGACCAGGAAGAAGAACGGGACCAGGATGCCGAGCGAGAGCATCGACGAGCGCAGCATGGTCGCCACACCCATCGAGAAGAGCGCGATCAGGCCCATGTAGAGCCCGCCGCCCACGACCGCCCGCAGCACGTTGTCCGCTCCCAGGGAGGTGCGGTGCTCGCCGAGCAGCGCCTGGCCCAGGAAGAAGGAGAGGAAGCTGGTCGCCAGGCCCACCACCAGGGCGAGCGCCCCGGCCACCGCGATCTTGCTGAAGATGAAGGTCGCCCGCTGCGGGACCGCCGCCAGGGATGTGCGGATCATGCCCGAGCTGTACTCGGTGCCGACCACGAGGACGCCGAAGACCACCATCGCCAGCTGTCCGAGCACCATCCCGGAGAAGCTGATGAAGGTGGGGTCGAACGTCGCCTGCTCGGCCTCGGAGAGATCCGAGAAGGTCGACTTCAGCAGGGCGCAGAGCGCCGCGCTCATCGCCACCGTCACCAGGAGCGCGCTCGCCAGGGTCCAGACCGTCGAGGAGACCGTCCGGATCTTGGTCCACTCCGACTGGAGGACCGCGGATACCGCTGCCATCGTTCAGGCTCCCTTGGTGTTCTCGCCCCAGCGGGGACCGGCGGCGGGCGCGTCCGCGCCGTGTACGTTCGTGCCGTGCGCGTGGTACTCCACGGCGCCGGCCGTCATCTGCATGAACGCCTCCTCCAGGGAGGCACGCTGGGAGCTCAGCTCGTGCAGCACGAGCCGGTTCTCGGCGGCCAGTTCACCGAGCTTCTCGGTGGTGGCCCCGTCCACCTCCAGCGTCCCGTTGCCCGCCTCTACGGGGGTGAAGCCGTTGGCGTGCAGGAGGTCCCGCAGCCGCTCCTGCTGCGGCGACCGCAGCCGTACATAGCTGCGCGAATTCTGATGGATGAAATCCGCCATCGAGGTGTCGGCCAGCAGTTTTCCCTGGCCGATCACGATCAGATGATCGGCCGTCAGGGCCATTTCACTCATCAGATGGCTGGAAACGAAGATCGTCCGGCCCTCGGCCGCGAGCGCCTTCATCAGATTGCGGATCCAGTGAATTCCCTCGGGGTCCAGACCATTGACGGGTTCGTCGAACATCAGGATCTCGGGATCGCCGAGCAGCGCCGACGCGATTCCCAGCCGCTGGCCCATGCCGAGGGAGAAGCCCTTCGACTTCTTCCGCGCGACCGGCGTCAGACCGACCAGATCGAGCACCTCGCCGACCCGGCTCGCCGGGATGCGGTTCGACTGCGCGAGACAGAGCAGATTGTTGTACGCGGACCGGCCGCCGTGCATCGCCTTGGCGTCGAGGAGCGCCCCGATGTACTTCAACGGTTCCTGGAGCTCGCGGTAGTGCTTGCCGTCGATCCGGACCGTGCCGCTGGTCGGGTTGTCCAGATCGAGCATCATGCGCATGGTCGTCGACTTGCCCGCGCCGTTGGGGCCCAGGAAGCCGGTCACCACACCAGGCCGCACCTGGAAGGAGAGATGGTCGACCGCCGTCTTCGTTCCGAACCGTTTCGTCAGGCCCTCGAGCTCGATCATGCGACCACGCTACGGGTGCGCAAAACCCTCCGCCACTGGAATGGCGGAGGGTTTTGTGGGTGTTCGCGTTCCGGTTACCGGGACCGCTTACACGGAGCCCTACCGGGTCTGCTGCGCCGGGACGCCGCGGGTGGCCGGCTCGTCGTCGATCGGGGAGCCGGCGGCCGCCACGGCGGCACCGGTCAGCGTCGCCAGCATCTCGCGGACGTTGGTCAGCTGGGCGTTGATCGAGTCGCGGCGGTTCGTCAGCGCAGCGAGCTCGCGCTCCGATTCCGAGCGGATCCGGTCGGCCTTGGCGTTCGCGTCGGCCACGATGTCCTCGGCCTGGCGCTGCGCGGTCTCCACCGTCTGACGGGCCCGGCGCTCCGCGTCGGTGCGCAGCTTCTCGGCCTCCAGGCGGAGCTGCTCGGCGCGGTGCTCGATCTCGGCGAGACGCTTCTCGGCCTTGGCCTGACGCGAGGCCAGGTCGCGCTCCGACTGCTCGCGGCGCTTGGCCAGGTTGGTCTCGAAGTCCGCGGCGGCCTGGGCGGCCTTGGCGCGGGTCTCCTCGAAGAGCGCGTCCGCCTCCTCGCGCTTGGACTGCGCGTCCTTCTGCGCCTCGGCACGCAGCGAGTTGGCCTCACCCTGCGCCTTCTCGACGATCCGAACGCCCTCGTCCTCGGCCTTCGCCTTGCGCTCGGCCGAGAACGACTCGGCGTCGTTGCGCACCTGCTGGGCGGCCGACTCGGCCAGCTCGCGGTGCTGCTCGGCGGCGCGACGGGCCTCCTCACGCAGGTCCTTCGCCTCCTCCTCGGCGAGGCGGAGGATCTTCTCGACGCGGGCACCGAGGCCGGCGTACGACGGCTCCGCGTCGGTGACCTGGGCCTGGGCGTTCTGCGTCTCGAGGTGGAGCTCCTCGATGCGCTTTTCCAGAGAGGTGATTCGGGCCAGAGCACTGTCACGGTCGGCGACGAGCTTGGTAATGCGGTCGTCCACCTGACCGCGGTCGTAACCACGCCGCACGAGCTCGAAGCCGAAGGGGGAGGAAGTGTCGCTCATGGGGTTCCTGTCAATGAGACCGGTGAGGTGTTAGGGGGAATCCTAGGCGCCGAAGCGGCGTGTCATCGAGCGGATGCCCGTTTGATATGGAGAATGTCCAGCCTTTTGAGTGGCTAGCCGTCAGAGGACTTGCCACTCGAACGTGTCGCCCCCGCCGACGCACCTGCCTTGACGTCGTCCTTCGCACCGGCTGACTTCGCTCCGTTGGCCGGTGTCTCGAAAGACTCCAACGCTTCGAGGACGTCCTGGACACGGGAGATCTCGGCATTGATGTCCTCGCGACGGCGTACGAGCACATCAAGATCCCGCTTGCCCTCGGAGATCATCTGCTCGGCCTCGGTCTCGGCCTCCGCCTTGATCCGCTCCGCCTCTCCGACCAGCGAGGCCTTCTTCTGCTCGGCCTCCTTGAGCAGCGCCTCCGCCTTCCGTACGGCCGCGATCCGGACCTTGCTCGCCTCCGAACTCGCCTCGGAGAGCATCTCCTTGGACTTGTCCTCGGCCTCGGTCCGCTGCTCCTCCGCAGCCTTCACCAGCTTGTCGACGCGCTCCCCCGCCGTCTTCATCTGCTCGGCCGTCTCGCGCCGCGCCCGCTCGTGCAGTTCCTCGATCTCGCCCTCGATGCGGCCGCGCAGCTCCTCGGCCCGCTCCCTTATGGCCGTCGCGTCGGTGCGCGCGCCCACCAGAAGCTCGTCCGCGTCCGTGCGCGCCTTCTCCACCAGCGAGTTGCCCTCGACCGTCGCCTCGGCCACGATCCGCTCGGCCTCCTGACGGGCCGCGCCGACCATCGTGTCCGCCTGCGACTCCGCCTCGGTGGTGGCGCGCAGCGCCTCCTCCTGAGCCTTCGCCATCAGCTGGTCGGCCTGCTCGGCCGCGTCCGAGCGGCGCTTGGCACCGGCCTCGCGCGCCTCGTCGAGCGTACGGTCGGCCTCGGCCCGCGCCTCGGAGCGCATCTGCTCCGCCGCCGCCTCGGCCTCGGCACCCAGCCGCTCGCCCTCGGCGCGAATCCGCTCGGCCTCGCCCGCGGCCTCCGCGATGAGGGAGTCCGCCTGCTCGGCCGCGTCCGCGCGCCGCTTGTCGGCGGCGTTGCGGGCCTCGTCGAGGACCTGCTCGCCGTCCGCCCGCGCGGCGGCCCGCAACGCCTCGGCCTGCGCCTCGCCGTCCTCCTTGACCTGCTCGGCCTCGGTCCGCAGCCGCAGCGCGTCCTGCTCGGTCGACTCCAGGAGCTCGGCGGCCTCGGTGGTGAGCCGCTCGGCCTCGTTCGTGGCCTCCGCGATGAGCGCGTCGGCCTGCTCGGCGGCGTCCGTGCGCCGCTTGTCGGCGGCCTTGCGGGCCTCGTCGAGGACCTGCTCGCCGTCGGCGAGCGCGGCGACCCGCAGCGCCTGCGCGTGCGCCTCGCCGTCCGTCTTGAGCTGCTCCGCCTCGGCGCGCAGCTCGGCGGCCTCGGTGGTGAGCCGCTCGGCCTCGTTCGTGGCCTCCGTGACGAGCGTGTCCGCCTGCTCGGCGGCGTCCGTACGCCGCTTGTCGGCGGCCTTGCGGGCCTCGTCGAGGATCTGCTCGCCCTCGGTGCGGGCGACCGTGACCAGCTCCTCGGCCTCGGCCGTCAGCCGGTCGGCCTCCGTCGCCGCCTCGGAGCGGATGCGGTTGGCGTCCTCGCGGGCGTCCGCCCGGGTGCGGGCCGCGTCCTGCTCGGCGGCGCCCAGCGCGTCCGAAGCCTCGGTCCGTACCCGCTGCGCGTACTCCGCGGTGTCCGCGCGCAGCTTCTCCGACTCGGAGATCGCGTCCGCGACCGTCCGCTCGGCCAGCGACGTCGCGGCCTCGGACTCCTCCTGGGCGCGCGCACGGACGCGGTTGGCGTCCTCGGTGGCCCGCTCCCGCTCCTCGTACGCGTCGGCGCGGACGCGGTCCGCCTCCTCCTGCGCCTCGGTCCTGGTGCGCTCCGCCACGTGCTCGGCGGCGCTGCGCAGACCGGTGATCTCCTCCTCGGCCTGCTCGCGCAGACCCGCGACCGAGTCGCGTACCTCCTGCGCGGCTCGCGAGGCCGTGGACACCATCTCCGTGGCCCGCCGGTCCGCCTCCTCGACCAGGCGGTGTGCCTCGGTCTGGGCCTCCTCCACCCGCTTGCGGGCGGAGGCGAGGAGCTCCTCGGACTGCTCGCGGGCGTGCTCGCGCTCGCGGCCGGCCTCGGAACGGGCCGAGTCCAGCGTCTCCTCGGCCTCCCGGCGGCGCCGGTTGGCCTCCTCCTGCGCGGCGGCCAGCGCCTCGGCGGCCTCGGTGGCGACCCGCTCGGCGGCGGCCGCGGCCTCGGCCCGTACCCGGTCCGCGGTCTCCTGAGCCTCCGACTTCAGCCGCTCGGCCTCCGTCGCCGCCTCCGTCCGCAGTCGTACGGCCGCGGCCTCGGCCTCGGCGCGCGACGTGGACGCGTCCGACGCGGCCTCCGTGCGCAGCCGCTCGGCTTCCTGCTCGGCCTGTGCCTGGAGCGTACGGATGCGCTCCGCGGCCTCCGTGCGGAGCCGCTCGGTCTCCTCCGCGGCCTCGCGCCGGAGCCGCTCGCTCTCGGCGCGGGCGTCGGTCAGCGCCTGCTCGGCGGTCTCGACCCGCGTCGCGGCCTCGGTGTGCAGCCGGGTGAGCTCGTCGGCCGCCTCCGCGTGCCGGGCCTCGGCGGCCCGCTCGGCGTCCTCGCGCACCGTGGCCGCGTCCCGCTCGGCGGCCTCCTTGACCGACTCGGCCTGCTCCTCGGCCTCCGCGCGCATCCGCTCGGCCTCGGCGCGGGTGCGATCCAGCGTCTCCTCGGCCTGGGTGCGCAGCGTCTGCGCGCGCTCCATCGCCTCGGAGCGGACCCGCTCGCCCTCGGCGCCCGCGCTCGCGCGCAGCTCGTCGGCGTCGGTACGCGCCTTGGTCAGCAGCTCCTCGGCGGTCCTGGCCGCCTCCTCGATCTGCTGGACGGCCTCGCGCCGGGCCTCGCCGCGGATCTTCTCGCCCTCGGCGATCGCCTCGGCCCGCAGCTGCTCGGCCTCGCCGCGCAGCCGGCGCGCCTCCTCCTGCAGCTCGACCGTCTTGGCGCGGTACTCCTTGGTGTCGTCCTTCGCCGAGCCGAGCACCTCGTCGGCCTGCTCCTCGGCCTGGTTGCGCAGCCGGTCGGCCTCCGCGTCGGCCTCGCGCCGGATGCGGTCGGCCTCCTCGGAGGCCTTGCGGGTGGTCGCCTGGGCGTCCTCGGACGCCTTGGTGAGGACCTCCTCGGCGGTCCTGGCCGCCTTGGCCAGCGCGGCGGCGGAGTCCTCGGCCGCGACCGTGCGCGCCTTGTCGGACGCCTCGGAGACCAGCTTCTCCGCCTCGGCGGTCGCCTCGCGGAGCTTCTCCTCGGCCTCCGTCTTGAGGGTCTCGGCCTCCTTGGTCGCCTCGCCGACCAGGCGCGCGATCTCCGCCTTCGCGGTACGGGTGCGCTGCTCGTTGACGGACTCCGCGGACGACAGCTGCTTGGCGGCCGCCTCCTTGGCCTCGGAGAGCGCCTTCTCGGCCTCCGCACGGGCCTCGCGCAGCCGGTCCTCGGCCTCCTGCAGCCGCTGCTCGGCGGCGCGCGACAGCTCGGTGGCCTGCTGACGGGCCTGCTCGGTCTCGACGGTGGTGGAGGAGCGCAGCTGCTCGGCGTGACTGGTGGCCTCCTGCGCCTGCGTGGACGCGGCGTTCAGGAGCCGCTCGGCGTCCTTGCGGGCGCGCAGCAGAATCGCTTCGGCCTCGGCACGGGCGGCCTCCGCCTCCGAGCCGACCCGCTGCCGGGTCTCCTCGGCGAGCCGGGTGGCCTCGGCGCGCGCCCCGGCCAGCGACTGCTCGGCGTCGGCGCGGGACTCCTCCATCAGGCGGCGGGCCTGGGACTCCGTGCGGGCGCGCAGCTGCTCGGCCCAGGCGACGTTCTCGTTGACGTGCGCCTCGACGGTCTGGCGGCGCTCCGACAGCTCCTGGTCCAGGCGCTGCCGGCGCTGGACGGCCTCCGCATGCAGCTCGGCCTGGAGCCGCGCCTGGTGCTCGGCGTGCTCCTGCAGGATGCGCTGGGTCTGGGCGCGGGCCTCGCGCAGCTCGCGCTCGGCGTCCTGGCGCAGCTGGTCGGCCTGGATCTGCGCGTTCCGCAGGAGCTGCTCGGCCTGGTAGCCGATGTCCGCGCTGTCGAACGCGGGGCGGGATGCGATGGTCCGGCGCGCCTCGTGGAGCTTGGCACGCAAGACCTCGACCTGGTAACCGAGGTCCTCGGCGTGCTGGACGGCCTTCTCCCGCTCGGTCTTCAGCCGGTCCATCTCGGCTTCGAACCGCGAAAGATGGTCGTCTTCAGCTCGGTGGCTCTCCTGGTGTTCGTAGCCCCGCACTGCGCGGTCCCATCCGTCCCCTGGTCGCAACACTCCAACGAGCACCGTTCCCCGAAGAACGGCCCCCCGGAATCGTGGCAGATCGGATACCCCGACTTCGACGCCGCATGACATGCGGCACCGACCGGCCCCGGCCCGGAGCCGCCCACTCTACCGGGCCAGGAATCCGGAGGTCAGTGCTCCGTTGAGGAGGGGTCCGCCGAGGTGACCAGTTCGGTCAGTACGCCGTGGCAGTCCTTGGGGTGCAGGAAGGTGATACGGGACCCCATGGAGCCGATCCTCGGCTCGTCGTAGAGGACCCGGACGCCCTTGGAGCGGATGTCCGCGGCGTCCCCGTCGACATCGGCGGTGCCGAAGGCGATGTGGTGCACTCCCTCGCCGTTCTTGGCCAGC
Source organism: Streptomyces sp. NPDC056527 (assembly GCF_042794475.1). NCBI lineage: Bacteria > Bacillati > Actinomycetota > Actinomycetes > Kitasatosporales > Streptomycetaceae > Streptomyces > Streptomyces sp. NPDC056527. The sequence continues at coordinate 2,590 of NZ_JBHTTQ010000018.1, read as the reverse complement.
CACTTGCCCACCGCGGAGTCCTCGCGGGTGGGCTCGAGGAGCTGGAGGTACGAGGCGCCGCCGTCGGAGGTGTCGTTGATCTTGAGCATGGCTTCGCGGACGCCCTGCTCCTCGTTCACCTCGGAGTGGAACACCTCGAAACCGTAGGTCGCACGGTAGAACTCGACGGTCTTGTCGAGGTCGAAACAGGCGATCCCGATGTGGTCGATTCGCGTCAGCATTCCCCCAGTGCAGCGCGCACCTGGTGGTTACGCAACGTGCGCGCCGTCACACCGGCCGGGCGGTGACCAGCCGCGGCACGGCTCAGTACATTGGCGGTAAACCCTCGTTCACTCCTCATCTCAAGGGGCTGTGCCTCATGTCTGGAACGACCGGTACCACCTCAGTGATCGTCTCGGGCGCCCGCACGCCCATGGGACGGCTGCTCGGTTCCCTCAAGTCCTTCTCCGGCGCGGAGCTGGGCGGCTTCGCCATCAAGGCCGCGCTCGACCGGGCCGGCATCGGCGGCGACCAGGTGCAGTACGTGATCATGGGCCAGGTGCTCCAGGCGGGCGCCGGCCAGATCCCCGCCCGCCAGGCCGCCGTCAAGGCCGGCATCCCGATGAACGTCCCGGCCCTCACCATCAACAAGGTGTGTCTGTCCGGCCTCGACGCCATCGCGCTCGCCGACCAGCTCATCCGCGCGGGTGAGTTCGATGTGGTCGTCGCCGGCGGCCAGGAGTCGATGACCAACGCCCCGCACCTGCTGCCGAAGTCCCGCGAGGGCTTCAAGTACGGCGCCATCGAGATGCTCGACGCCATGGCGTACGACGGCCTGACCGACGCCTTCGAGAACATCGCCATGGGCGAGTCCACCGAGAAGCACAACACCCGCCTCGGCATCGCCCGCCCCGAGCAGGACGAGATCGCCGCGCTGTCGCACCAGCGCGCCGCCGCCGCGCAGAAGAACGGCATCTTCGAGGCCGAGATCACCCCGGTCGAGATCCCGCAGCGCAAGGGCGAGCCGGTCGTCTTCTCCAAGGACGAGGGCATCCGCGGCGAGACCACCGTCGAGTCGCTCGGCAAGCTCCGCCCGGCCTTCGCCAAGGACGGCACCATCACCGCCGGCACCTCCTCGCAGATCTCGGACGGCGCGGCCGCCGTGGTCGTGATGAGCAAGGCCAAGGCGGAGGAGCTCGGCCTGGAGTGGATCGCCGAGATCGGCGCCCACGGCAACGTGGCCGGCCCGGACAACTCGCTCCAGTCGCAGCCGTCCAACGCGATCCAGCACGCCCTGAAGAAGGAGGGCCTGGGCGTCGAGGACCTCGACCTCATCGAGATCAACGAGGCGTTCGCGGCCGTCGCCGTCCAGTCAATGAAGGACCTGGGCGTGACCCCGGAAAAGGTGAACGTCAACGGTGGCGCGATCGCCCTGGGCCACCCGATCGGCATGTCCGGCGCCCGTGTGGTGCTGCACCTGGCCCTGGAGCTCAAGCGGCGCGGCGGCGGCGTCGGCGCGGCGGCGCTGTGCGGCGGCGGTGGCCAGGGTGACGCTCTGATCGTTCGCGTACCCGGCAAGTAGTCCCGGAAGCAAGGAGCGGTTGAACATGGTGGACGTCCCCGAACTGGTCGCCCAGGCACGGGAGGGCCGGCCGCGCGCCGTGGCCCGGCTGATCTCGCTCGTGGAGGGGGCGTCCCCGCAGCTGCGTGAGGTGATGGCGGCGCTGGCGCCGCTCACCGGCGGCGCGTACGTGGTGGGCCTGACGGGCTCGCCCGGCGTGGGCAAGTCCACGTCGACGTCCGCGCTGGTGGCGGCGTACCGGCGGGCCGGCAAGCGGGTCGGCGTCCTGGCCGTCGACCCCTCGTCCCCCTTCAGCGGGGGAGCGCTGCTCGGCGACCGGGTCCGGATGTCGGAGCACGCCTCCGACCCGGGCGTGTACATCCGCTCGATGGCGACCCGCGGCCACCTGGGCGGGCTCGCCTGGTCGGCGCCGCAGGCGATCCGCGTCCTGGACGCGGCGGGTTGCGACGTGATCCTCGTGGAGACGGTGGGCGTCGGGCAGTCGGAGGTGGAGATCGCCTCCCAGGCCGACACCTCGGTGGTGCTCCTCGCCCCGGGCATGGGCGACGGGATCCAGGCCGCGAAGGCGGGCATCCTGGAGATCGGCGACGTGTACGTGGTGAACAAGGCGGACCGGGACGGCGCGGACGCGACGGCCCGGGAGCTGAATCACATGCTGGGTCTGGGCGAGGCGCGCGGGCCGGGGGACTGGCGGCCGCCGATCGTGAAGACGGTCGCGGCGCGCGGCGAGGGCATCGACGAGGTCGTCGAGGCGCTGGAGAAGCACCGCGCGTGGATGGAGGAGCACGGGGTCCTGGCGGAGCGCCGCCGCTCGCGCTCGGCGCGCGAGGTCGAGACGATCGCGGTCACGGCGCTGCGCGAGCGCATCGGCGATCTGCACGGCGACCGCCGTCTGGACGCGCTGGCGGAGCGGATCGTGGCGGGCGAGCTGGACCCGTACCGCGCCGCGGACGAACTGGTGGCGGGCCTGACCGAGGCCTGACGGCCCTGGGGCCGAGAAGACGACCGCGCCGCCGGCCGGGCATCAGC